>NZ_JCACKM010000164.1:0-14862 GCF_059505385.1 Desmonostoc vinosum | reverse complement strand
TTTGGATACCAGAATTAGAATTAGGTTTGGGTGTGTGGCAAGGGCGCTATCAAGACATAGAACATTCTTGGTTACGTTGGTATGATGGGGCAGGGAACTGGATGTTGACTCCCTCCCAACAACAAGAACAGCGTGCCCAACAACAAGAGCAACGCGCCCAACAACAAGAGCAACGTGCCCAACAACAAGAGCAACGTGCTGAACAAGAAAAGCAACGTGCCCAACAACAAGAACAGCGTGCCCAACAACAAGAGCAACGCGCTGAACGTTTGGTAGCACAACTGCGATCGCTTGGCATTAAACCCGATTTAGAATAAAAATCAGCAAAGCGATGGCATTTTGAAATCACTTTGCTGCTTAAAGCCAATTACCAATTAATACATAGGGTGCCCAGTAACTAGGACGACTGTAATTAGGGTAGTTTGTTAATAACTTGACTTGAGCGCGACGCAAAGCTTCGGCTTTACTTACTTTGACATCAACTAATTGACGGTAAAATTCACCAATTAAAATAGCAGTAGATTTATCGTTAATGTGCCAAAGCGAAGCTACTGTACTGCGTGCGCCTGCTTTAATAGATGCCCCTGCCAAACCTAAGGTAGCACGATTATCGCCTGTGGCAGTTTGGCAAGCACTCAATACCAATAATTCTAGGGTTTGTGCGCGGGTTTCACTCTGACGACGCAGTAAATTATCAAACTGTAAGACATTAATTGAACCGTCAGTTGCGAGGATAAACGTATCTTCTGAGCGAGAACTGAATTGCCCGTGGGTTGCTAAGTGCAAGACATTAAAAGGAGCAGTTTTAATATTTTTTTCGAGAGTTCTGCTGGTAAAGTCTTTGTCTAGGAGTTTTGTGGTAGATACTCCTGTTTGAGCAATGAAGTCAAATTCTGACTTAATTTCTGGTAGAGGTGGAAATGATGAAAACTCCGGTGGTGGTTGCACTAAACCCGCAGCCAGTACTTTTAATTGTTCTTGGGCTAGAGATTTAGGAGTTAATAATTGCAGCCCCAAGCTGAGAGCTACAGCATATTTTTCTACTAAATATTTTTGACCGTCGTAAAGAGCAGCTAGTGGTATATTTCGTAATGCTCCATCTAGTACAAATACAAGAGTATTGACTTTACTTGTTCCTAAATCAGCTTCAATTGGTTTAACTAACCAACTATAAATTTCTTGGGAAAGGGCTTGCACTTCTTCTGTTCTATCTGGTTCTAAAAGATACTCGCGTAATTGTCCCAAGATACGTTCTACTTCATCTTGTGATTTATTAACTTGATAACGGTGCAGTGGTTGCTGAGGAATTTTGACAATTATCTGGAGTTGTTCTGGGAGAATAATGGGATAGAGTATGGCAGTCCTGGGATTTTCTGCGTCTACGACTTTATCCAACAGTATTTTCTGCCCTTGTAGACAGGCTTGCCGAAAAAAGTTATCCAACTCTGCTAACTGTAGCGCTTCTATGCGAGTTCTAGCTTTATCTAATATTTTGACATCGGTTTTTTTGGCAGAATTTTGCAGCAGTAAAGCAACCGACTCGCGGTAGACTGGTTCTACATGATCTCGGAAATTAAACTGGATATCCTGCTTTGCTGCTACTAAATCAGTACGCAGTGATTCTAAGGTTTCTATTGCTGCATCGTATGCTGCGATCGCTCCTGTAATTTCACCTTGGGCTTTTAATAGTCTACCTAGTTGCCATTGCCATAGGTAAGCAATTTCAGGCGCATTGCTTATTTGAGCTAAAATTAAAGCCTTTTCAGTCAGATTGCGTGCTTCAGCAAATCGTTGTATTTTTTCATGCAAGTAACCTTGATTACCTAAAGCATATGCTTCTGCACGGATATCGCCCAAGTCATGGGCTTGTTGTACAGCAGCAGCTAGCAAAACGGCTGAATGAAAATATCCATAATTTGGAATTTTTGTCAAGCTTTTAGCAAAGTTAATTCGAGCGTAAATTGATGGACGCGAGGGTGGAAGTTGTTCGAGTGGGGATTGAATTTTTGGTATTAAGTTTTTGGCTGTTGGGAATTTTTTTTCTTCTATTAGCAAGCCCAAATAATTGAGTTGTGCTTGAACTTTGGTGAGAGGTGAGGGCGATACTTCAACCGTTTTTTGGTAGAATGCGATCGCTTGGGGAATTTTTTGTTGGATACGAGCATTGTTTCCTAAACTCAGTAAACTTAAAGCAACATTTATTGAAGATTTTAGTTTTTGAGCAATCGCCAAACTTTGCTCTAAAACAATGTGAGATTTTTCCAATTCTCCTACATTTTCCAAAGTAGTGCCGAGAGAAAGTAACACTGCTACTTTTGCTAAGGAATCTCCTTGAGTGTTTAAAGTTTGACTTACTTGTTCTAGTTTATCAATAGCTCGCTGATTAAAACCTTGAGTTCGTAATGCTTGAGCTTGATAGAGACGTGCCAGAGCAATACTATTTTTATCTTCTATCTTGGTATACAAATCTTCAGTCTGTTTCCAAATAGAGAGTGCTTGTTCTGTTTGTCCTGTTAATAGTTTTAAACGTCCTTGAATATCTAGACTTTGCGCTAATAAAGCTAAGTTTTTAATTGTCTTTACTGAAGAGTTTTGTTGTTGAAATCCTTGTAATTTTAAACTTTTAGTAATTGTTGCTTGTGCTTGTTGCCAATTACCCAGTTGCTGATAAGCTAATGAGAGATTACTCAAAACTACGGCTTGTTTTAGTGTATCGCCCTGCTCTTGATATTCTTGTAATGCTTGCTGCAAGATTTGTGTTGCTTCGGCAAATCTGCCAGTGTCATATAATATTTGACTTTCGGTAATTTGGAATTTGGTATTTTGAGAATATTGAGTTGCTAAAGTTGGAGTGATTAAAATACATATTAAGATGGTCACTAAAGCTAGAAGCCAGAAATTAATTAGTTTTAATTTTCTTGGTTTTAAGTTTGCTAATAATTTATAGATTTTCATCGGGATTCATAACAAAATATTTTTTTATCTCACGCCAAGACATAGAGAAAGAGTTGTAAATTAAAAACGTAAAATTTCTCGCTCATATCCTTCTGGTAAAGGTTCTATTTCCCAAACGATCGCTTCATTTGGTTCTAGCATCACTTCAAGGTATAATTGTTCTACAGAAGTTATGGCTATATCTTCATTGTTAGTGAATGGTTGTAAATCTTCAGTGAGTAATTTGAGTTTAAACCCTACAGGAATAAGATTTTCCAAATTTAAGCTGCGTAATTCAAAGCGCCAAATTCTTTCTTCTGGATTGCCTTTAGGAAAAATACGTAATTCATATATATTGTCTACTATTAGTAGTTGTCGAGATAATCCCAAGACAGATATTTGTGGTTCTCGACTCCTCATTCCTGAAGGCAATACCGCAAATTGCCGTACTTCCCAACCTAATTGTTGGGCAAAATTTGAAACACCATCCTCAAACCATTGTAAATTTGATGCCTGTTGTGTAAATCCTTGACGCAATTCATATAATCGTTGTCGCCAACCACCATGAGTTAATAATGCTCCCCAAAGCGGAAACGGAACTTCTAAACGGGGAAATTTGATATCTGCGTTACCTAATCTTTGTAATAAATTCTCTGCTTGGGTTTGAGGTAAGAATGGTAAGGGTGTAACTGTTGCGCGTTTAGCTTCTTGAGGATAAAACTGTCGCGTTACCCACAGAACATTTAAATCGTGGATTAAATTATCATATTCTAAACTGTAGGTGCGATCGCTGTGGTCATAAACCCCAGTAGTTTTCAATTGATTATGGGTTGTGTAAGCAAAAATTCGCATCCAACCGTCGTCTGGATTAACTTGCACTCCTAGATAATAATCAGCAACCCACTCTAAAATATCTACCCATTCTTGAGGGACACGCAACTCATCTACATCCATTGCCAAAGTAGGAATTAACACCAAGCGTAAATTATCACAAGTAATTGCTGTACCATTAACAAATTCCCAAAAGCTTGGTAATGTAGCCATATTGGGATATACCCTAGCGTTGGGATTAATTTCTTCTTTTAACCAAGTTAAAAACGTATTTACACAAAGTTGATTAACCCAAGCACGTTGACGACCACCAGCTGTAGAGTAGCTATGTTCCACAGTCGAGGATATCTGAATAATCTCTAGAAGTGAGTCACTATCAATGGTACATGGAAACGATGGGTTAAACATAGCTAGATGACTCGATTTTAAGTGTGGGGGTTGACATGGCTGTAATAATTGTTGAGCCATTCTTCTAGACTTTTATTCATGGCATCTACTACGACGGGTGCAGCAGAAATATGCAGACTATTTACACTCCACTGCGTTAGGGTAGTTAGCAACGAACGTTTGATGCTGGTAAGACGGCGAGAAACTTGATATTGCTTTATATCTAGCTGTTCGGCAATTTGTTGCTGAGTTAGATGTTGTTTGTAATAAAGCTGTAGTAATTTTTGAGATTGAATATCCAGTGCTGCTAAAACATCCGTTAACACTTGGTTTAACTCAGTTTGCTGCTTTTGTCTGCTTGCAGTCTCTTCTTGGGCAATGATTTCTGTAAGTAAGCATGATTGTAAATCTATAGGTAATGTATCTAGTAAATTACCTGTTTCTTGCTCATTACTAGTAGCATCCACAGAAACAAACTTTGGATAAAGAAAATCTCGCACAGCTTTGGCGCAGTAACTCAGCCATTTTGCCAAAGTTTCTGGAGAAATAGCGGCAGGAGGTGAACTCAATTGGTTCGAGCGCTGCTGATTATAAAGATAAGTAATTTCCTGCCATATTGCAGTATTTGGTTGCCCCATTTGGCGGATAGTTTTGTTATCTGTGGTGTAAAGTTCCTTAAAGCATTCCCATGCTAAAACGTAGTTATTGACAATTTGACTGTTAAAACCAGCATTCTGTAAAGAATTAATCAGCCGTTTACGAGTAACTTTATGTAGTAATGCCCAGTCGGTGCAGATATGTACTTCTCGACAAAGACGCAGTGAGTCTTTAATAAAACCCTCAAAAGCATATTCAGCGTAATTTTTTAAGTTTCCTCCATGTTTGGGATTAAAATTTTTGAGAATTTTGTGAATACAGCAAATTGCTATCTGAAAACAATCAGCTACAGAAAACTGACTAGGAAAATTTAAGGCTATTCTTCTGGCAACCCAATAACATTCCTCTTGCAAATAAGCAGAAATATGTTCCACTGCTAAAGGACTAGATTGCATTTGCCATATTTTGTACCAGTAAAGCAACCAGAAATTCTCAGATTCCTGTTGTGGGAATTGTTCTAGGCATTTTTGGATACTCCTTTTTAGTTTGGCATCAGTTACCCAAGCGTTGAACCTGTCTGCATCAAATTGCACAAAGGTAGAGAAGATTTCAATAATGCCCTGACGGGGTTGCATGAAAATTTCGTATTTGCGAGTTTACACCTACTTCTAATATGCCGTAATCTCAACACTTTCCGTATTTTTTCCCAAAAGCTTCTATCTAAGTGCATAAAAATCAAAAGCCAGTCGTACAAATCCGCAGAAGGAGGTTCACTGACAAAGCACACTAGATTAGGTGCAAATCAGGTGAACCAAAAATAACCTCACTATAAATTTAACTTCCAAGCTAGAAGGAAAAACAACTATGGCTTATATTGTTGGTACACCTGGTAATGACTATCTTCCCGGCACTAGTGTAGCTGATACCATCGACGGTAAAACAGGGAATGATAGTATCTACGGCGATGGTGGGAATGACATAATTTTTGCTGGGCCAATAAGCCCTGTTGCTGGTTTCACAGACAATGACTATGTCAATGGCGGTACAGGTAATGACAGCATTTACGGCGGTTACGGTGATGACAAACTTTATGGTTCGACAGATAACGATTCTCTCTACGGTGAAGCTGGAAACGACACCCTAGATGGTGGTTCTGGTGGAGATAAAATGTTTGGTGGTGTTGGTAACGACATTTATTATGTTGATAATGCCTCTGACTCAGTTACTGAATACGCTTCAGAAGGAACTGATACCGTCAACTCTTCCATCAGCTACACCTTGGGCGCAAATGTCGAAAACCTAACTTTGACTGGTTTTGCTGCAATTAGTGGTACAGGTAATGACCTGAATAATACTATTAGAGGCAACAGTGCTAACAACTCAATTTATGCCAGAGGTGGCAACGATGTTGTATTGGCTGGGGCTGGTAATGATTACGTAGATGGCTGGACTGGAAACGATTATATCTACGGTGAAGCTGGAAACGATACTTTGTATGGTTATACAGGCAGTGATTACCTTTCGGGTGGCGATGGTAATGACAAACTCTATGGTGAAGGTGACAATGACACACTTATTGGCGGTGCCGGCGACGACACCCTAGATGGTGGTTCTGGTGGAGATAAAATGTTTGGTGGTGTTGGTAACGACATTTATTATGTTGATAATGCCTCTGACTCAGTTACTGAATACGCTTCAGAAGGAACTGATACCGTCAACTCTTCCATCAGCTACACCTTGGGCGCAAATGTCGAAAACCTAACTTTGACTGGTTTTGCTGCAATTAGTGGTACAGGTAATGACCTGAATAATACTATTAGAGGCAACAGTGCTAACAACTCAATTTACGCCAGAGGTGGCAACGATGTTGTATTCGCTGGGGCTGGTAATGACTACGTAGATGGCTGGACTGGAAATGATTATATCTACGGTGAAGCTGGCAATGATACTTTGTATGGTTATACAGGTAGTGACTACATCAATGGTGGTGATGGAAATGATTACCTCTACGGTGAAGCTGACAACGACACCTTAGATGGTGGAGTTGGTGATGATTATGTTTCCGGCGGAGATGGTGACGATACCGTTTATGGTTGGTCTGGCAATGATAAACTCTTTGGCGGTAATGGTAACGACAAACTTTACGGTGAAGCGGGTAACGACACTTTAGATGGTGGTGCTGGTACCGACAACCTCGATGGTTATCAAGTCGGTAGTTTAAAAGAACTTGATATCCTTACTGGTGGCGCAGGTAATGATACCTTCCAACTCGGCTATAACTTTTCTGCAACTAGTTTTGAGGTTGGTTACATAGGTGATGGCGACTTGGGATATGCTACTATCCTTGACTTCAAGTGGCCCGAAGGTGATAAAGTTCGCCTTGGTGGTATCGCTAGTGATTACACAGTTGACAAAACTATTAATCGTGTCGGTACGGCAACGCTGGATACCAGTTTGTATTACAAAGGTGACTTAATAGCTGTTTTCCAAGATAACACCAGCTTCCTCTTAGGTGCAGATGGAATACTTTAAATTAAGCGATCGCCTTTACATAGCTTAATACAACTTGCATGGGTGGATTATATTACCCACCCTGCAATTGTAATTGGTTAGCGATCGCTTTGTATGGTTAAGTTGTGGTTTATACTGAAATTATTTTGCAATTGTGGTGGGCTGCGATCGGGTTTAGCGAACTTAATTAAACTGCTTCAGGTAAATTTTTTTATTAAAAAATTATGTGGTCAACGTATTAATACTAATATTCATGGTTTAATAAAAACTGAGTTTTACGTTATCAAATAAGTAAAAATACACAAAATTACAATGAGTGATGAATTGTAATTAGAATTTTAAATGAAACAAAGTAGCGTTCATATCAAAGCTAGTCCGTTATTTTTTCAAACTAAATACATTTAAGCAGCACGAATATTGGAGACAAACTAATGAAATTAATGATGGCTTTAGCAGCTACTACGTTAATAGTAACATCAACCTTTATGGAAACAGCAGTAGCTCAAAGAAGAACAAGAAATGGCCATTCTGTAACCGGATCAAATGAAGCAAGTGTTGATATCCAGTTTGACTTAGTTAATGCAACAAGAGATGGTGTTTACATAAATCCTGAGAGGGATAGTGCTAATCCAAATTTAGTCGTTTTTCGGGGAGCGATAGAAAACTATAAGGGTGGGTTTGGACTTGCAGCTGCTTGTAGTAGGTTTGGCTTTGTAGATTCAGAACCACCTGCTGTTTGCAAACCAAGTGGTTATACTTATATAGATCCTTATTATTTTGATAGCTCTGGCTTTCTTATTTTACGAGAGGTTTATACATATAGTGGATCATTATATGATGGGGATTTATATGCTGAATTAATTCCCAACGATCCTTTATTTAGAGGTCGCGATACTATTGAATATAAGATTTTGAAGTCAGGAGAAACTCCCGAAGCCGAGCTGCTTACTCGTTATAGATTAGACTTCTCAGTTTTAGATATTAATCGAAATCAGGCTCAAAATGATTTGACATATATCTTGCAACAAAATTTGTTTAGTAAAGCAAAAGTAATTCTAACTGATTTTGATGGTTCACTATATGAAGATATAGGTGCTGTTCTTCTACAAAATAGTTTCGAGGAAGACATCAAAAACATACCTGAATCTCAGACACAAACTGGTGTACTCGTGCTAGGAATTTTAGGTTTAATATTGTTTATCAAGCGCAAGGTTAAACATCAAACAAGTTAGAAACCATGTTAGTTTCTTTAGCCAAGAAGAAGTTTTAGACTTTTTCTTTGTTTTGTAATTTTGTAGAGTTGTATTAAGTTTTAAATAGAAGTGTTGTTTTATAACCTAGCGATCGCTTTAAAATATTGTACTAGTATTCACTATTGAAATCTATGTGTTACTATTTCATTATTCTATATATATTGAGTGGAATTATTCTAAATAATTTATTCGTCAATAATCAAGCAGTAGCACAAGTTATTCCAGATAAAACATTGCCAGATAACTCAGTTGTTCCTCCTAGTTGCATAAATTGTAAAATTACGGGTGGCACAACTGTTGGCAAAAATCTATTTCATAGCTTTGAGCAATTTTCTATTCCTACAAATGGCACTGCATACTTTAATAACGCCACAAATATTGAGAATATTATTAGTCGTGTTACAGGCAAATCTATCTCTATTATTGATGGATTAATCCGTACTAATGCTGCAACTAACTTGTTTTTAATTAACCCTAATGGAATTGTTTTTGGCCCCAACGCCTCGCTTAATGTTGGTGGTTCTTTTATTGCTAGTACAGCTAGTAAAATAAAATTTGCCGATGGAACTGAATTTCTAGCTACAGTTCCTCAAAAATCTCCTCTTCTTACTATCAGTGCGCCTATAGGTTTAGGATTTGGAGAAGCACCAGGAAAAATTATTAATCAAGCTGCCTTATTAGATGAGTCTAAAAATCCTATTGGTTTACAAGTGCCATCGAATAAAACCTTAATACTTATTGGTGGAGAAGTAGCTGTGGAGGGAGGCTTCTTGACAACACCAGGAGGAAGAATTGAGTTAGGAAGTGTCTCAAGTAACAGTTTCGTAAAACTAACACCTATAGACAAAGGTTGGGTGTTAGATTATCAGGATATTTCAAACTTTCAAGATATTAGTTTATCTCAAGCAGCTTATGTTGGTTCCAGTGATTATAAAGGCGCTGATATTCAAATTCAAGGAAGGCGCGTCTTCATTAGTGAAGGGAGTCAGATTAATTCTGTAGCAAGAACTAATGCTCAACCAGGAAATCTCAAAATTTATGCATCGGAACAATTAGAGCTAATAGAAGATTCCACAGTATTTAATGAGGTAGATAAAAAAGCTACAGGAGAGGGAAAAACCCTCACAATTGAAACAAGGCGTTTAATCATTCAAGGAGGAGCGCAAGTATCAACCACTACTTATGGTACAGGTCGGGGAGTAGATCTGTCAGTAAAAGCCTTTGACTCGATTGAACTATCGGGTGTCTCATTTCTCAAGTTACCTGAGCCTAGTGAAACTGTCCCAAGTGGTTTATTCGCCAGAGTTAAGGAAGGAGCCACAGGTAATGGTGGAACATTGAGCATTGAAACTTCACGGCTACTAATTCAAGGAGGAGCGCAGATATCAACCGACACTCGTGGTGGAGGTCGTGCTGGAGATTTGCGAGTCATAGCTTTTGAGTCAGTAACAGCGGAGGGTAGAGTACCAACAACGGAGGGTAAAACACCAGATGATGAAATAAGTAGTGGTCTGTTTGCTCAGGTTAATAAGGGAGCCACAGGTGATGCCAGTAATTTAACGATTGAAACTCGCAAGCTCAATGTTTTAGGTGGAGCGCAGATTTCCACATCTGCTCGCAGTGGAGGTAAAGGAGGAGTTTTAACCATTAATGCTTTTGACTCTATTTTTTTAAGTGGAACTGCACCGACAGCCGAACCAACACCAGAGGATCGTGGTAGGAGTAATATTCTTGTATCAGCAGAAAAAGGAGCCATTCGTGATGCTGGAAAATTAAATATTACAACTGGAAGTTTGACTGTTGAAGAAGGAGCCAGAATATCAGCAGATAACTTTGGTTTAGGAGAAGGAGGAACGGCAACTTTCAATGTTAGACAATTGTTAATTCGTAATGGAGGAGAAGTTAGGGCAGGTTCTTTTAGTGAAGGGCCTGGTGGTACTTTAACTATCAACGCTACCGAATCTGTAGATGTTGTTGGAACTGGAACTATTCAAGGCAAAACTATCCCTAGTACTTTGTTCTCTCAAGCTTTAGAAGGCGGTAAAGCCGGAAACTTAATTATTAACACTCCAACTTTAAGTGTCCGCAACGGCGGAGAAGTTACTGTTAGCGCTATAGGTACAGGTACAGCAGGTAACTTAACTGCAAATGCCAACACTATTCGTCTCAATCAAGGGAAACTGACAGCAGAAACCAATGCTGGCGAAGGTGCAAATATCAGACTGGAAAACTTAAAACTGTTAACACTGCAAAATCAAAGTCTAATTTCTGCCCAAGCTTTTAATAATGCCAACGGTGGTAACATTACCATTGACTCACCAGATGGTTTTATTGTCGCTTTCCCAAATCAAAATAATGATATTGTCGCCAATGCCTTTCAAGGGCAAGGAGGCAATATCAATATTAATGCTCGTGGAATTTTTAATCTAACAGAACGCTCATCAACTCCACCAAATAACACCAATGATATAGATGCTACTTCTCAGTTTGGTTTAACAGGTACAGTCACAATTAATACACCAGACGTAGACCCCAGTCGCGGCTTAGTACAGTTACCTCAAAACTTAACAGATGCATCACAACAAATTGTTTCTAGTTGCAACCCTGGAAGTCTCGCTAGTCGTAGTTCCTTCACCATCACAGGGCGCGGAGGAATTGCACGCAGCCCTATGGAACCGTTGCAAGCAGAAGTACCAACGGCACGGTGGATAACATTAGATACACTCAATGAGAAACAACAAAGCAATGTAAATATTCAATCTCCAGTACCTGAAATAGTTGAAGCGCAAGGCTGGGTTATGGATCAAAATGGTACTGTATCTTTGGTCGCTCAAGTACCAAATATCACACCTCGGAGTTTGTCTGCTTCTATTACTGGGCGTTGCTAATAAATGTGTGAAAATCTCACGCAGAGGCGCAGAGGCACAGAGAGGAGGATTGATTAGAGAAAACCTACTTAATTAACGATAATAAAAATTAAATCTTTCTGCGTGTATTAAATCATAATTATAAATTCTTACTGTGAATAAACTAGTAATTCTAAACTTTGGAATAGGCAACTTTGAAGTGGGGTTTCCTGTAACGCTGCAAATTGGTGCTGAAGATGCCCGTCCTATTGTAGAAATTACTGGTGAGTTACCATCAAATACAGAAATTTTTCTTTGCTACCATCATTGGCAATCAATCTATCTTAACTTAGACTTTCTTGGTCGTCCTATCGGTTTACCTAAAAAATCAACGTTAACCTCTCCTTTGAAAGATTGCCAAGAAGCGGCCGATAATTTGCAAGTTTGCTTGAATAATTGGTTGCTTGCAAATTCTTTCCGTCCTATCCGCGAAAAATGGTTAGAAAAACTTTTACCTGAAGATCAAATCCGGGTACTTTTACAAACTAAAGATTTAAGATTGCAAAAGCTGCCTTGGCATTTGTGGGATTTGCTGGAACGTTATCCCCAAGCAGAAATTGCTCTGAGTGCGCTGAGTTATGAACAGGTAAGCCACAATTTTTTACCCAAATCTCAGGTGAAAATCCTAGCAGTTTTAGGTAATAGTGAGGGAATTAATATTCAAGCAGATAGTAATATTTTAGAAAAGTTACCTAACGCAAATACTACTTTATTAGCTGAACCGTCAAGTAAAGACTTAACTGATCAATTATGGCAGCAAGATTGGCAGATTTTGTTTTTTGCTGGCCATAGTTCTACTCATAAAAGTGGTGAAGGGGGAAAGTTTTATATTAACCAAACTGAAAGTTTAACAATTAGCCAGTTAAAGTATGCTTTAAGAAGAGCAGTAGAACGAGGTTTGCACCTGGCAATTTTTAACTCTTGTGATGGTTTAGGCTTGGCGCGAGAGTTTGCAGATTTGCAGATACCTCAAATAATTGTGATGCGAGAACCTGTTCCTGATAGGGTGGCACAGGAATTTCTCAAGTATTTTTTAGAAGCTTTGGCTCGTGGTGAGTCTTTATACACAGCAGTCCGAGAAGCACGAGAGCGTTTGCAAGGGCTGGAAAGCCAATTTCCCTGCGCTAGTTGGTTGCCTGTAATTTATCAAAATCCAGCAACAACACCTCTGTTATGGCAAGAATTACACGTTAATAATAGCAGTCCTCAAATATCGTCTTTAGCGCACACCCCTAAGACAAACATCAACCATCGATTTGCTTGGTTGGCGGTGTTGCTTACTAGTGTAGGTATAACAATATTATTGATGGGAATGCGGTATTTGGGTTTACTGCAATCATGGGAATTAACGGCGTTTGACCATTTACTACGTCTGCGTCCCCAGGAAAAGCCAGACTCTCGCATATTAGTAATTAATATTACTGAAGAAGATGTGCAAGCACAATCTCCACAAAGACGGGGATCTTTATCGGATGAGTCTCTTGCTAAGTTATTAGAAAAATTAGAGGCATCCCAACCACGAGCTATCGGTCTGGATATATACCGAGATTATGCTGTACAAAAAGATTATCCACAGTTGGCAGCACGAATGAAAAAAAGCGATCGCTTTGTGGCAGTATGTCAACTTAGTGATCCTCAAACCAAAAAACCAGGTATTAAATCACCACCAGAAGTTTCCCCCGTTGCTTTGGGCTTTAGTAATACCGTTATAGAAGCAGATAATGTGGTGCGGCGTCATCTATTAGCTTCAACCCCTCCTCCCTCGTCTCCTTGTGCTGCACCCTACGCCTTAAATGTGCAGTTGGCATTACGATACTTATATGGCGAAGGAATTCAGTTGCAATTTAGTCCTAATGGTGCATGGCAACTAGGCAAACTCACATTTCACCCAATAGAAGCTCATACAGGAGGTTATCAAGGAATCGATGCCCTATCACATCAAATTTTACTCAATTACCGCTCCTTGAAGAATTTAGAAGCGATCGCCCCCAATATTACTTTAAAACAAGCACTAGCAGGTCAACTATCAGCCGCCGCAGTCAAAGACCGCATAGTTCTAATTGGCACGACAGCCGAAAGTTTTCGTGATTATCACTTAACACCCTACGTCTTTTCTACAGGCAACTCCCAAGAAATAGCCGGAGTCTTCTTGCAAGCACACATGGTCAGCCAATTGCTAAGTGCAGCTTTGGATGGACGACCTCTGTTATGGACTTGGTTTGTATGGGTTGAAGGAATTTGGGTTTGGGGTTGGGCGATAATTGGGGGCTTAGTTGTTGCTTATCTGCGACAAACTACTTATGTAGCTTTGGGAATAGCGATCGCATTTTGTGGTTTATACAGCACTTGCTTAATATTATTAATACTATACGGCTGTTGGATTCCTTTAGTACCTGCGGCGATCGCTTTAGCAAGTAATGCTGTCATTTTAGTAGCCTATTTTAATTCTCAGCCAAACAAAAATAATTAAAACTTATCTTAATTACAAATTAAAAATGAAACCTTACAAGCAAAAAATTCAATTCAGCACAGCATTGGGAATGTTATTAATTAGTAACATGTTTTACCATATGCAACTTCAAGCCCTGCCAATTCCAACTCATTTTGCGTCGATAAAATTTACGCCACCACCCCCACCACCAGACCGAGGTGCAGCAGGTACAAGAGGAGGAACTGCCAGTCGTAGTCATGGATGCAGTATAGACAATCAAACAATCACTGCATTAGTGCCGATGTATGAGCAAACTGTTAGCCAAAGGAAAGAAGAATTCATTCCGATAACCAAAGTTTGGGGATTAACTAACCTAGAACATCCTTATTTCTTATTTTTTGTTCCTTATAAAATATCATCTATTGCTAACATAGAGTTTGTACTCAAAGAAGAAACAAATAATCAAAGTCAAACCCTATACCGAAGTTTTCTGACACCGCCAGCATCTCCCGGTATTATTAAAGTTGATTTACCTACAACTACCCCATTACAAATAGGAAAAATGTATCAGTGGTTTTTCAAAGTAAAAGTCAAATGCAATCCACGACAACCTATTACGCTAGATTACGTTGAGGGTTGGGTACAACGGGTGAGCCAAAATTCAGCCTTAACTGAACAACTCAAACAAGCAACACCTCAACAAAAGGTTACACTATATGCCGCAAATGGTATTTGGTACGACGCCCTGATGACTTTAGCAGAATTGCGCTTTGCAAATACTAAAGATGAGAGTTTATTGGCAAAATGGATAAGTTTGCTAAATTCTGTTGGTTTAGAAAAACTAGCTAACCAACCTCTGATTAATTGCTGCCAACCAAGCGTGATTCAGTAATGCTAAAAAAAGAGGAAAAGGGGCAGGGTGAGAACCCTATAAAGAAATTGACTTACCGTGTATCGTTTTCTTTTTCGGTTATTCGTTGAGCATACATTCCATAATAGAGTTGAGAGTCTC
>NZ_JCACKM010000163.1:0-15167 GCF_059505385.1 Desmonostoc vinosum | reverse complement strand
GCCTTCTGCCTTACCCCAACCTAGATCACCAAAAGTTGCCAAGACCCCACTTTATCAGCAAGACCGCGAAAGAGCCAAAAAAGAAGGACAACAAGACTTAATTATACGTCAGCTAAATCATCGTCTTGGTGAGATTGATACATCGTTGATTGAACGAGTTCGAGGATTATCTATTGGACGATTGGAGGGGTTAGGAGAGGCGTTATTAGATTTTTCCGTTGTGGCAGATTTAGAAGCTTGGTTAAACCAGCAAGCAGCATAAATTACGCGATTAGTTAGGTAAGCTTTTCTCCTACTCGAAATCCGCGTATTGAGGAGGGCTAGCCCCAAGACGCTTAGTAATTCTGGGATACTTGCCCGATTGAGCTTTATCTTGTATGTTTATGACATCAATTTGATGCCACCAATCATCACCAAAATCAAACCAGTAACCAAAAGCATCATCAATAGATAAACCCAAGGACGCGATTGAAGTACTAGACACATCCCCTGTAGCCGCTGGCGTCAAATCGAAACTTGAAAATGCTTGTTTTATGCAATAGCGTCTTGCATTTGGATCTTGTGGCCCCCTACCGCCGACTTGAAATTCGTACATATGTTCTTCTTCTCGGTCGAATGCCTTGAAGATGATTTGATGTAGCTCCTCCAAAGTATTGCTGCCTTTGATCTCAATGGTTCGAGACACCACTGGATTTAGAGCAACAAATTCCTCTGTAATTGGGCCATCAATTAAAAACACATCCAGCACATATACTGCATCTTTATAAGGATTAACTGCTTTTTGGGGAATGTTTTTTGATTTGTGAGTTTTAACCATACTTGCTACATCGCTATGACGCAACAGAATCATCCTTTTGAATTATACTTACCAAAAATTATCTTCAATAGGAGCCGAACCAATTATAAAATCAAAATTACCTTCGCCCCTGCTTTGATTCAATGTTTCCATGATTTTTTGGGGGTGATCGTGGGGGCCATTAACATAGCATGGTTTCCCGTCACGACCACATTCAATACGTATTCTCCCATCCCATTCTCCGATATGCGAACGTGATTTAGAAAAGTCTTTGTGTGGCTGAAATCCTAAGCTTTCTGCATATTCACAAGCACTAAATATCATCCCTTGGGCAACTTCAAGAGGAACCTCTTGCGGTTTTCCAGGAAATAGATTGAATAGTGCTTCCGCAAATTCTGGAAATTTTACCCTGTCTACTGTACGTGGTGGTATGGTATCTTTAACACCTAAGCACCATATATCTAAAAGGTAACTACAAACTGTGATTTGATTGTATCGAGCAACTCTTGCAATAACTACTAATCCTAAACCGCGATTAATATCGTCATTGTTCTTTGCAGGGATAATTTTGGTCAGCAGATTTTTGATGGGGCTTTCTTGTGGGATTTTCGGCAATAATTGGATTAGACTCTCGCTTGCTAAACACTGATATACGGGGTCTAATTCACATGAAGCTAATCTATCTAATGTAGTTTGCTGTGCTTGATTTTGAATCGCTGCGTTAACTTCTGACACTTTAATCCCTAATTTTCGGGCTATTTGTTTGGGTGTTAAATTCAATGCCCGTAAATCCCTAATTTCCTGTTGTCGTATTTCTGTCATAAACTCAAGTTTGGGGAATATCCTGTATCGTGTCAACAA
The DNA here is from genome assembly GCF_059505385.1 of Desmonostoc vinosum. Classification (NCBI taxonomy): domain Bacteria; kingdom Bacillati; phylum Cyanobacteriota; class Cyanophyceae; order Nostocales; family Nostocaceae; genus Desmonostoc; species Desmonostoc vinosum. The sequence continues at coordinate 13,510 of NZ_JCACKM010000163.1, read as the reverse complement.
CTTGTGTTGATAGATCTATATTATTAGTGACTGACACGGAATTGGAATTTGTACTTTGACGAATTGCTTCATCCCGGTTTAGCCATCGACTGAAAATCACATCTCGCTCGTCTTTGGGTGGCACAAATTCATAAACACACTCCCTGTTCTTACGCGAACCTCGCCGAGCCAGATACGTTAATCTCAGTCCTATCTTAGCGAGTAACTTTTGTGCGAACGCTACTTCAATTTCCAGATTTCGGCTAGAAGTTTGAGTTATTGTTTGAGAATAAAGCCTTATACACTGATCAAATCAAATACTACCTCGCCTAATGTTTGGGAAAACAGCCCAAAATAGAACCAGTACCATCAATAGCTACCAGAACAATCATCAGTTTTTCTGCTTTTAACTAAGTGGAGTATTTTTACTTAGCCAATCCCCTCCATTGGCAACACCTCTTCAGACAACAAGGCATAAAACTGCGGTACTAACTCTTCCAACTGCCGTAATTCCTGTACAGCAACTTCCTCCAACTCCAACACCGCACACCAGCGCAAGTCAGTACCCCAGCGCTTGAGGATACCCTTGACCGTCTCAACCCCATGCCCAATACCGTCTTTAAGCATTTGGGCACAATTGCGAATTGCGAAAAGCCGCGAGTTGCGAATTGCCTAGCGCGTTTTCTTTCTCGATGAGCAATTACATGTAGAGCAAATTCCAATTCCTGTTTCGCCAGAGAATGAATCTTCACCTGCTCACCACGAGGCCCTTCCTTGCGATTTACCAACTTCAGTCCTAACTGTTCAATCAAGGTAGCAAGTAACCAAATGGGCTGACAGTCAGCAGGCACAGTAAAACCAAGAATCGCTTTAATGTGAGCAGCACACTGAATGGCGATTTCAGTCATCCTTACTAAATGAGGATCATCGGCAGTAATTTCTGACCCCGCAACTAAGCGCTTCAATATATCATGCAGTCCTAGATTGAATCGCGCTAACCAACGAGCTGAATAATTCCCCCAGTCCATAGACAGTGGCAGCTTATCTCGCTCCGAATAATCCTTGTCTGCAACAATCTTGGGCGGTGCTGGATATTCTCTATTAGTATGTGGATCGACAACAGTACCACCTGGTTCTGATAAAATAGCTTCCATAGAAGCGATCGCCCTAACTAACCTACCCCCCTCATCCTTCTCCACAAGTGACTCAGTTACCTCCATGCCATAAGAATCTCGAATCCGAAACTTCTCGCATTCATAAACTTCTTCAGGCTTGAGGTAATCCTTACTTTTACGAGCGCGGTACTCGCTAGGAGAAATATCATTAGCTTTAGCAACGGCACTGTTATGTTCAGTATCTAAAAAAGCACCAGCATCTTGGAGGCGTTTTTTAGCATCATGATCATCATCACTGTCCATTGGTACAATCGTATTGCCCATCTCAAGGAGGAGCGATCGCAGTTCGACTCGAAGATTATAAGAAAGGCTGGCTGAAAACCCTTGAGGAACAGGCGCATAGCGCAGCGTTCCGTACTTCAGGCAAGGGATGAAAGCCGCCAAGAGGCGTTTACGCCTCATACCAATTCTATATGAGTCAAAGGCTAAGTAGAGACGGTTCAACGGTAACAAGATGGTTACAAAGAGATCGACAAGGGGGACTAGAAGAACTTTTAGAAGCCAAACCTGCCCCAGGAACGACACCTAAAATTCAAGGAGAAATCCTTAAAAAGCTGGTAGCAAGATTGGAATGTTCAGAGGGTTTTAGTAGCTATGGCCAAATTGTGGAGTGGTTAGAGCAGGAATTCCATCTGCAAGTCAAATATAAGACGGTCTATCGCTTAGTACACTATCAACTCAAGGCGACACTTAAAGTAGCTAGACCTGTTAGTAAAGATCAGGATGAACAAGCTAGAGGAATGTTTTTTTAAACATTCCTCTAGCTTTACTAACTCTGCAAAACCTTTTTGGCAAAGGCAAGCGACTGCGTTACTTGTGTCAGGATGAAACCAGACTAGGGTTGAAAACAGAAACTGGGCGAGTGATTACAGCTGGTGGTGTCAAACCCATAGTCAGCGTACAGTGGCCAAGAAAGGCATTCTGGCTGTATGGGGTGGTTGAACCATTGGCAGGATGGCATTTTTGTCAGGAATATTCTCATTTCGATAGTAAGAATTTTCAGAAATTCCTTGATGCCCTTTGTGTTGAATTGGGTGATGATATGGCAATGATGCAAATCGATCAAGCATCTGCCCATCAAGCTTTAGCACTATCTTGGCCTGAAAATCTCATCCCAATCTTTCAACCATCTCATAGTCCTCAACTCAACCCGATTGAAAGATTATGGCAGTTTATTAAACGTCAGTTTAAGGGTGAAAATTTCTCCAACTTACAACAATTGCGTCAACGGGTTCAACATGAGTTAGCTCAAATGTCTTCCGAGTTAATCTCCTCTTTGACCTGTTATGATTTCATTCTTGAAGCTCTATTTTATGAGGCTTTATTCTATGCATCTTCATAGAGAATTGGTATCAGTGGCGCAATATTTTCTAATCATCATCTCTAAATATTCACTAGCGCTGATCATTTGCTTAATGCTACGACGCTTAACTTGATTTTTCGAGTTTAACTGATTTAGAAGCTTGGTTAGAGCAACATCAAGGTGAGGTTTCACTCGGTTGACGATCGCCCAGCTTGAAAAATCTGTTCAGCAGTCAAATTTAATTCTGGGAATGTTGGGGAGATCAGGCGATCGCTACCTCGAAACTGGTTAACTTGATACTCTTCTTCTACTAAATAGTAAATAGAAATAGTCGGTTGTTTGGGATTACCTATGTACCGCCTACCACCCAAAGCTAAATAGTCAACAATCCAATATTCAGGAATGCCGAAAGTTTCATAGTCAACTAGCTTGTGTGCATAATCATCTTTCCAATTTGTGCTGACAACCTCGATAACTAGGGGAACAGATGCAGCTTGAGTCACTGTTGAAGATTTTTTCCACATTGGTTCTGATGAAAGATGGTTTTGATTAATCACTATCACATCGGGCGAATACCCAGACTCTTTATCAGGAATTTTTATTAGTGCTTGCTTGGGTATGATGTAAGGAAGTTTTAATCTTTTAAACTCGTAAGTCACCTCACCAGCTAAAAAACCATTAATCTCTTCATGATCTCCTACTGGCTGCATTTCAACAATGACCCCATCGTGTAGTTCATAACATCCGCCATCTGGCTTCCAATTCAGGAATTCTGCAAAAGTTACTGTTTTCGGTAAAGCTTGAAACATGAGATTTGCTCCTGACTCTGGTTTAAAGTTTAGCACCAAAGTTTTTCACACTATAGTTCTCAGGCTATGGGATATGCCTGCTGAGTGTGAACAGATGCTCTTGGTTTGCGATCGCATTACCAGATTGCGGATAAGACAAGTCAAAGAAGTTGAGATTAAAGGGCTAGGAGAACGCAAGGTGGAACGAGCATTTTTTGAGGCTCTTAAAGCTTTAACAGAGTTACGCGTTCGTCCTTGACGTTGGCGAAGCCATCGCAGATTGTATCGACACTTGAACCCCAGTAGCAGGTTGAAGTTTGGCAACGGGCAGTAAAAGAAGCTGGCGGTAAAGTTCCTAGTGCCAGAATTGTAATTGATGTGGTGCAGCGCATAATGGAGCGAACCAGAGTACCTAACACCTACCAGTTAGGTGAAGTCTGCCAGATTCTAGCAAAAGACAACCCGGAACTCCGAGGCAAAGGCGGTTGCTGGTGTATTGTTACCCATGTTGGTGAGTTTAGTTGTACTGTAAGGGTCTGGGATGGAGAGCTGACAGTTGGGTTAAAGCACTTGAAATCTTACGACTATCTGCCTGCGGAGTGTGAGCAGATGCAATTGCTGTCCGATCGCATCGCTCGAATATACTCCGATTCATAGGAGGAAACAGTCAGAAATCTGTTGCAGTCATTGGGGAAGCTGAATCGCCCTTATCTAACTGCTGTGGAGGAGAAATTGTTGAGTGTTCTAGAGTTTGAATATAGAAAAAGATAATCCACTCACTTTGACTAGGTAAGTATTAGTAAAGTTTTGTAAACAATTTGAATTCCCCTGGCTTCTAACTTCGATAAGCTATCAGGCAAGCAAAAGGAGATTAGAAGGTGTAATTATACTTAAACTTAAACTGATAGGGTCTGAATGACCTCTATGTGTAATAACTTTAGCACTCCTCCTTTGATTGGCTTGCTTGAGACTGCTGTAACTCTACAGGTGTAGCGAGGGGAGTTGAGAGAAGTGTGAGTTTGCTTGGTGTGGGTATCGTTATGTAAATTTGCCTTGGGAAAATGTGGAGGCAAGGCTAAAATTGGTCGATTGTGACATTCTTGCAATCACAGTTGTTAGATTTGTTGCTTAATCATTCTAATTGCTGTATGATGACAGCGTTTCTGATTTAATGTTTCTGTGTTGTTCAACGTGTTTATGTAACCAAGCTGTTGTTCGCATTCAGAACATTATGGAGTAAAGACTAGCGACTCAGAAGATAAAACTGCGATCACACCTTTATAATGCGCTTTTGCTCAAAAGCTGAATCGGCAATAACTTTCAAACTAGATTTTATTTAATTTTGAGCGATATATAGAATATCAACTCGTCAAACCTTATTCATACTGTTTCATCTGAGAGTTTGATGAGCAAATAGTGAGGTTTATATCTATATATATGTGCAAGAAGAACACAAGAAATCAAAAATAATTAAACTATTAATTATTGTTAAAGCTGATATAGCTAAATCGGATTTTTCCGTGGCTCTAAAGTGCAACAGTCATAATCATTAGATTTGTCCACAAAATCTCAATGATGACTAGTAGAGAGTTTTAAGAATTAAGTATCAAGAGCGATCGCTTGGCTAAGGTTACATAAGAATCAAGATTGTTTTGTTAATAATTTCAGAGTGAATTATTCAGAACCGAGAGTAAATATATAAACAAAAAAACGATATGAATCAGCCTCAAAATTTAGAAAAGCAACAAGCGCAAAAAGGCAATAATACTGCAAATAATAGTAGCGGTAACCCAAAAGAACAAACTAGCGGTGGCTCAATTTTTACTGAACCGACACCAGGGGGTAATCAAAAAACAGTAGCAACACTTTTTGGCGAGGTGGTTTGGCTATTCACACAGTCACCAAAGCATAAAAATTTCTTTCTTTTTGATTTGGAATGGTTAGTAATGACACCCATCATGTTCAAGCAGTTTCGGGTGTTTTATGCCACTGATAGACCGATAGGGGTAGCACTTTGGGCTTATGTGAATGAGGAAGTAGAAAAGCGGCTAATGGCGGGTAATGCGCGGCTTACACCAAATGATTGGAAATCAGGCGATCGCTTGTGGTTAGTGGATATTATTGCACCTTATGGTGGACAAGAGGAAATGATTAAGGATTTGAAAGAGAAGGTGTTTCCAAACAGGGAGATCACATTTCTTGCTTTTGCAGAAAGTAATGCGACTGCAAAGAAAATTTAAACTGTCTAACTTTAATCAATTAAACAAGTAAAAACTGGTAGGCTCAGAAAAATGGCAGAAGCAACTAATTCAACTCTAAAATATCCAACTAACAGACTTGGTGCTTTACAAGCTACTGAAGATTTTGAAAAAGGCACTGTTGGATATGGAGTGCATCAAGCAATTGATTTGATTTACAATGGGGATTCTTCATTTGGACTAGGTGCTTTTAAAAATGAATATAGTGCCAATATAGGCGCTTTTTTTCAAGATCCAGAAATACAAAATTTGATGAAAGAATCAGGTAATAATTACGAAAATCACTTAAAAATAACCCAAAAAGAAGTAGTTTATTGGCAAAGTGTCTTGAACGATCCCAAGAGTTCTGATGATGCTAAAATTGGGGCAATAATTGCGCTGCAATTTTCTCCTGAAGTTCGAGCAGAATTACAGCAATCTTACTCAGATGGGAGAAGTTTGGGTGAACTAGTAAATCTTGCATTTAAAACCCCTCTTTTTATTTACAAGTTATCACTTTTTAAATATTCAGATCAAGAAAAGAAAAAATTAATAGCCGATTTCTTAGAAAAGAAAGATCTAGATTTGAATGGGAATAATGAAATTCCTTACTGCTTTACCGCTGAAACCCCAATTTTAATGTCAGATGGTACTTATAAGCCTATCGAAAAAATCAAAATTGGCGATGAAGTAATGGCATTTGAAGGATTAGGAAAATTACAGCCTCGTCAAGTTACCAAAACCTTTATTAATCCTAATCAAAAAGTTGTTCAATTAGGAAATATTAAAGTTACATTAGGACATCATTTTTTACAACCAGATGGGAGCTTTAAAACTTTAGAAAAAATTGATAGCAATGGCTTTTTAGTTGGACTAACAGGTAAACTTATTCCCCATCCTGGCATTCAACCAATAGAGAATGAGCATACGGTCTATAACTTTACTGTTGAAGGATTACATACCTATGTCGCAGGAGGAATTCGCGTTCATAATACCTCTGTGCGAGATCATATTTTAGCTGGCAGTGAAATTAAGATAGCTTTTCAACTTCCTGATGGAACTCAAGTTGCTCTTACGGAAAGCCCAAGTGGTGAGTCCGTTACTTACATAGTCAAAGATATTGATGGCGATGGAAACACGAATCTTTTACGAACAATCGCTAATTTTGAAGACCGTGAAACGACTATTATCCGAGATGAAATTTATGACGGACAAGATAATCTTGTAGAACGTGACTTCAATGTCCGATTTGCCTCAGGTAAGGATACAGGACAACAAATTGGTACACTGTTTGGTTCTTCTCTTGGTGAAGCTATTGCTGGTGATGATATTTTTGCACAAATTGCCACTGGCTCTGTACTCTCTACCGTGTTAGGTAATGTAGGCGACTCATTACATATCTATTTCCGAGATACCAAAGCAGGTCTTGACCAAAATGCTGGCACGTTAACATTTTTAGAATCAGTCGAAGCAGGTTTCGATAGTTTCGCTAAAGACCTCTTTAATAACATCAAATCTTCAAGTTCAAATGCTATCAGTTCATTTCTTACCGCCGAATTTTCGGAATTACTGGATATTCCAGGGGATTTTGGTGGTCAGCTTTTGCGATCTTCTGTCGGCAACGTCACATCTACCGTTGTGGCTAATGTCGCGGAATATGTTGCTAACGGAGCAACTGGTACATTAGATCCCTTTTTAGGTTTTGACAAAGCTCTTGAAACTACTACTATTGTCACCAATCTGAGTTCCTTTGTTGGTGGTTATCTTGCCCGTCAAATTATCGCGCCTGAAACCACAGCAGGAGCGATTGGCGGTTCGATTGGGGGAACAATTGGGACATCCATTGGATTAGCTTTAGCAGGGGTAAAAACCGCACTTGCCAGTTTAGGCGGTAGCATTCTCACAACGTTGGGGATAACTACGTCTGCAACGGCTTTCTTAGGCTCGTTAGGCGGTGTGCTTCTCCCTGGTATTGGTGCTTTTATTGGAACAGCATTAGGTACGCTTTTCGGTGATGCCCTCGCTCCCATTATTAGTAAAATTGCTGACGATTGGTTCGGTCAAGATCCCCCCCGTGCCGATGCTTGGATTGATTATGACCCAATCTTGGAGCAGTTTATCTCCGATCCTACTGGACGAAGGCAAGAAGGAGGTCAGCGCAAAGCAGTCGTAGAAATAGCCAAATTCGTTTCAGATGCACTCAATTCTTATATTGAAGGAATTGAGGGAGAAATCATTAACCAAGAGAGCTTAAGAGAAAGTTTCCGAATTTGGCAGGATAAGAAAAGTCCTTTCCTGGTTGCAGGAAAAGGTTTCAAAACAGCCCAAAAGCAACTTGAATATGGCGTTTTAAGTAAACTACGCCAGTTAGAGATTGCCGGAGGGGATCTCTTTGCCAAGCGGGTTATCCAAAACTCTCAAGCTGAAACCCTTGAAGAATTAAGCGGTGACTTTCAGATTGCCCAAGACTATCGCCGTTATCTGGAAAATAAAGATGTCATTGATTTATTGATTGCAACAGAACCCAATTCAAACTTTAGCGCAGGTTGGGTTATTACTTTCGTTCGTGCTGAAGAATTGGGACTCACGGAATGGTCAGCCTCAGACTTTAAAGGAGGACTCGCTGGTTTCTTTGATTCTATTGAACTTGATAAAATCGGCGTAGCACCCGACAATGTGGCCATTTCTATAAATGGTACTACTCTGAAATTAGAGATCGTCGTTGATGGTAAAGTTGTCAGCACTATTGAAATTGAAGACTTTGCCAACAAGATTAATTATCAACAGTTAGCCGCCTCAACCAATGGCAGCGTTGTCACAGGGACAGATGGCAACGATATCTGGATTGCTGGTGATAGAAGTAGTATCTTTGTTGATGCAGAGACGGCAACTAACAACTCCAGCAATGATATTCTCATTGGTAGCGATTTTGCAGACACCATTAATGGCGGTGTAGGACGAGATTTTATCCGAGGTAATGGAGGAAACGACCTGTTAATTGGTAGCAATAACAACGATCTGATTTATGGGAATGACGGCAACGATACCATTTACGGCGATGAAAATAACGGCTTTGACCCTATTCCTACAGGCGGTGAATTATCCGACTCGGCTAAATCTAATGCACCGCAAGCTTTTGATGTTGTGCGTCGCACTTGGTTTGGCAAAACTGAACCCTCAGAGATTAAACTTTCCCGCAATTACACCCCATCTAAACCAGACTTTAATGAAGATGAAGTTCATGGCGGTGCTGGAAATGACCAAATTGCCGGAGGTGCAGGAGAAGATCGACTCTATGGTAATGCTGGTGCAGATACCCTGTATGGAAATGAAGGCAATGATTACCTGGTTGGTGGTGCAGGTGCAGATATCATCTATGGTAGTGTAGGTTTCGATGTCGCCAGCTATGAAGATGCACAAAAAGGAGTAAGAGTTGATCTCGCAGCAGGGAAATATTACGGTACTTCCTCAGATGGCGATCGCCTTTATAGTATTGAAGATTTAATCGGTAGTTCAAATGGCGATCGCCTCCTTGGGGATGGCTACTCCAATATCATTGATGGTGGTATGGGGAACGATACCTTGGATGGACGAGGCGGACGCGACGCAGTGAGTTTCCTCTCCAGTACCTTTGGTGTCACAATCAATATGAAGACTGGCATTGCTGTTACCAAAACCGGGGAAACGACTACACAAACAGATACCCTGCTGAATATTGAAGATGCAATTGGCTCAACCCATGATGATACGCTCATCGGTTCAACCCTGGGCGGTGGACTCGATGGAGACGCAGGGAACGATACCATTATTATTGATCGCGATGATATCGATGTTGCCAAGGGGGCAGCTACCTACAATGTACGCGGTGGAGAAGGAGTTGATACTCTCTCGTTTGCTAAATGGGATAAATCACGCGGTGTTGAGATCGATTTGAACGGTTCTGAAAGCGGACATAGTTTTAGCAGTATTGAAAAGGTGGTTGGTAGTACTTTTGCAGATAATATCACTGGTACTGCTAAAGCTGAAATCTTTGATGGTGGCAAAGGCAACGATGTTTTGAACGTCAGCGAGGGAGGTGATGTTTATTTATTGAATCGAGGAAGCAACAAAGATCAATTGCGACAAACGATTGTGCAAACCGGCTTGGATGAAACATCAGAACACGGTAGAATCAAAGTCAAAAGCGAATATTACAAAGCACTCTATCCTAGTCTCAAAAATCAAACTATTGAGTTAAAAGTTAATTACAAAGACAGCGTTAGCTATGGTGTGCTTCCCAATGAAGACGAGAAGATTTCTCAGCAGCAATCAATCGTTTTTGGTGAAGATATTACCTATCACGATATCTTTGGTGGTTTAAAGGCGATCAACCCAAATTCAATCAATCTTGCTTATGAAAAATATTTCACCAATGGTTATCCCAATGACTCAGCAATTATTACAAAACAGGAACTAATTGATTTACTGAGTTCTATCGATTTAACAATTGGTGTTAAACCAAAGAACACTGAAATTACTAACTCTCAAGCAATTTTGTCACAACTGACAGACACTATTACAATTCAAGGAGGCGGAGTTTTACCTGATAAAGATAGCAATCATCTCTCTTGGGTAGGCTTTTCAGAAAACTATGATATTCAGCGTTCGCGTTTTCTTTCTATCGTTACTCATCAGGGAACAAAATATAATTTTGGCACGAATCCACTAATCGAACGCCTTGGTTTTGCAGATTCCGGTCATCTCGAACTTGGTCAAATCAAATATTTTCAAGATGGCAGTGCAGATATAGATACCCTTGTTGCTGATACAGATAAAGCTACATGGCTTTATGGCGGTGATGCAAATGATATTATCAAAGGCAGTGAGCAAGCAGACGTTCTCATCGGCGGGAAAAATAACGACTTGCTGCAAGGGAATGGAGGAGATGACCAATATGCTTATTGGCTTGGTGATGGTTATGACATTATTGACGATCAGCTAGGCATTGATACTATCGTCTTTGGTGGTGGTATTACCCTGAATGATATTAAACTCCAAGTTGGTAAACTTGATGATGCAACCAACTACAAAAGTTTTCGAGAAATCCTTCCAGGTGAAGTATCCCCCGACCTCAAGATAGAAATTTACAATCCCGAAACTACAACACTGATTGGTTCAATTACAGTGATTGATTTTCAGGATTTAGCCAACTTCCAAGACAAACTTCGATTTGCTGGTGATCACGAGGTTTCTATTTTTGAGTTGCTAGAAAAATCAGGAGATAAACGGCTACCTACCCTAACCGGAACCACTGGTAACGACAACCTAAAAGGGACTGAAGCAGATGAAGTGTTCCGGGGACTGGCAGGTAACGATACCATGCGCGGTAACGATGGCGATGATGTTTTCCATGCTGACGGCGGTTCTGACAATATTGATGGAGATGATGGTTCGGACACTCTTGATTATCGCTACGCCACCAAGGCAGTGAGTATCAACTTTGACAATAAAAGAGTTGTAGAATCAGTTAATGTCACTGACAAATTTAACTCTATCGAAAATGCTGTTGGTTCTGATTTTGACGATACCATCATTGGTAACAGTGGTGACAATATTCTGGTTGGTCGTGCTGGAAATGATGTGATTAACGGTGATAAAGGAAACGATCGCCTACTTGGTGACTCTGGCGATGATTTGATTCAAGGGGATCGCGGTGACGATTTCCTCGATGGTGGTGCTGGTAAGGATACTTTAACAGGTGGTACGGGCAGCGATCGCTTCTCTTTCACCCAGTCTAGTTATGGCATTGACACTCTCACTGATTTTACCGTTGCCGATGATTTGATTGAAATTTCTACTTCTGGTTTTGGTGATAATTTGCCTGTTGGACAACTTGATATTAGTCGGTTTACCTTGGGAACTCAAGCTTCTACTAACGCTCACCGCTTTATCTACAATGACACTAACGGTGACTTGCTTTTTGATAGTGATGGGAATGGAACTATCTCTGCTATTGGGTTTGCTAAACTTAATCCTAACCTAACACTAACTTATCAACAGTTTGTTGTTGTCTAGTTTCTAATATGTCCTTTCAGGTTATCTTTTTAATATGCAAAGTGATTAATTTTTGGGAGTACCATCTTTTGGTTTTCTCCCAATAGCAAGTCAAGTGAGCAGCAGATATAATGCCACTTACTTTCAGGAATTATGCTGTTACCAATTCCTTGCTTTGTTGAAAATCTGCGTTCTCAAATAACTGTTGCAGTTCGTTAGGGGTTAACTGTTCAAGCTGTCTGTATGACAAGTCTTCGTGTAAAGCGGATTCAGTTTCAGCAGTAGGTAACACGTCAACCATCGACAGCCACCACACTGCATCCAACGCCGAGTCGCAGGGTATGCGCTGCTGATTCTCCCCTACACGTACAAACCACCACTGCTCATCAGTGCATCCCACTTCACCTAGCTTCACGTCATCCCTATAAATTCCATCATTGCTAATATCAAACCCGTACTTCTCACATTCGTTGAAAATCTGTGCTATGACTTCATTCCCAGTGGTACAAGATGTCTCTGTAGCGTTTTGCTCTTGTACTGGTAATGAGTTGTCCTTGTATTTCCAGCAAATAAAAAACCAAATAAGCTGAGAAAATTTAATTACTCTATAACCTGAGATAGACAAAGCTATTGAGCTTGGTCAAACTTGGGAAACCTACATCGAAAAAGTTGCTCACAACCTTAAACAGCAACCTGCTATCACGAGTAAATATCCCGTACTGTAAAAAGGAGTCAGAATACCCCAAGCAGTCCGCTTAACATCGCCCTGCTATTATGGTGATTATTGACTATTGATTTGGAAGATATCAAAGTGACATGTCGTAGGACAAAAATACACGATCACGAAATGGTTTAAGAATTTTGCGTTCCCACCAATAACCAAAGACAAAATAGCCAAAAATTGACAATAACCAGCCCGATATGCAACACCCTAAAAAGCCTATTATGAGACCTATCCAGAATTCCCAATCTGTAAAGCTTGAAATCAATAAGGAGAATGACCAGTGAGATATTAATTCTAAATTCAGCCTTAAGAAATCACTAAAACTAAAATCAATGCCATCATATTTTGTTAGGATGCTCTTAATGGTATTATTCGCTAGTTCATGATTAGTTAATAATGGTAGATAGGCGAAGACCAAATAGCCCCAGATTAAAATAGGTGACCAATGAAAAATCAACTGATAAAGCAGCGGCCACTGGATTAATCCATGTTTGAAAGCCCAGTTTGATAGATCGTTCGGCTCAAAGTGGTAATGATGGCCAGACGTAAAATTTTGAGCGAAAATATAGCTTCCGTTATTTGTATCTTTGGTAGAACCGCCCCAAATAATGCGAACCTTATGTCCAAGAGCCACTGGAAAATTATCGTGATTTAGGCAAAAACGCGTTTGATTGCCATTCGCTTCCTGAACCCAGAAAATATTTCTCTCATGGTGCGTTACGCTGGAACTGACTACTGGGGGTTCTACATAGCCACCGTATTGAGGATTAACATAACCACCACCACCGCTGGAGTGGACTCGTGTTTCAGACCATCGCTGCGTTTCATTATGCGCAACAGTTCCTTCAAGAATATTCAGCCATCCTGTACCGTTTGGGGCAGGAATTTCTAAGTACTTTTGCATAGAATGCTTTTACATCCTGATGTTGACGTTTTGGAGAAAGCTATACTGCGTCAGCAGAACAACTATTTGGCGTTGCTGATTAGTGGGATGATTTTTGTTTCACGCAAAGGCGCAAAGAATCGAGTTTCGGCTTTGTCCAAAATTCTCAATTCATCCCGCGTTTATGCAACGCTAACTATTTATTATACAGAAACTTTCCGTGTGCGATTCGTTTCTAAGTAAATTCATAGCCTAGAGTATGTATTGGGAACTTCCTCAATACGTATAACTGTTCCATTGATGTAGGTGAAAACCCTACCTTTGAGGAGACAAATACAGCAGATTGCAGGTAGATAGAGTACACTAAAGGCACTTTGCATCAACCGGG
>NZ_JCACKM010000162.1:0-15253 GCF_059505385.1 Desmonostoc vinosum | reverse complement strand
TCCACCCCTGGCTAAAGCCGAGGGGCTACCAAGCTCTCGTACTATTCGCGTGTAGTAATTCTACGCCTCTACTGTGGGGAAAGCTAACGATGCCTTTTGCCCTACACTCTGGCAATCCAGAACTCTGGAGGTTTGTTTTGCTGAACAATCGCAATCATGACTGTTAGCGCAACATAGCTAAATATCTATGAGATTTATTAGCTTTAGATCTAATGTTATTTAACAAATGCGATCGCATTTGTCCTAAGTACTGTAAACGTCATTAAATGAACTACAAAATAATCAGTAATTAAAAATTAAAAATCAAAAAATAATTCTGATTTTTAATTTTTAATTTCTTGCCTTTCAAGATTAATTTGTAGCTTGTGCAGCAAGCATCTGCTTGAGCTTTTCCAACTCAGAAGCCCAACGGGGATCTGGACGGATAGCGTCTGATTCAGTGTTACTGCTACTGCTTTCGCGAGAACCGCCACCACGACGAGGTTTCTTAGAGCCTTTTTCCCGACGGCTACCACCCTCTTTGTTGGGGTTAGGAGTGGGGTTGCTAGCAGTACCACTAGCAGCTTTGGGAGCTTGCTCCTCACCTTCTTCACCCTTTGTTCGAGGTAATGCTTTCTCTAATTTAATGGGGGTCTCTTTGAATAACTGACCATTGTATTTTTCAATGATTTGGTCAGCTTGTTCGTCATTGTTAACTGTCAAAAAACCGAATCCACGACATTTACCAGTCTTGCGGTCTTTGATAAGTTTAGTGGTGACAGCATCACCTTCTTCGGCAAAAACTGCTTGCAGATCTTGACGATCTATTTCTTCTTTTGGCAAATTGCCTATATATAGGCGAACGGACATGAACTATACCTCCAGAGTTGAATGAACATGGCAAGGCAAGAAAACACTTACTTGGCTTTGGCTTTATAAATAGACGCTATTAACCAAGACTGCCATAAACCAATTTTTTTGCTCCCAACTATCAACCTATACAATACAGTCTTTTGTTGGGTTCAAGCTTGTTTAATTCAAAAGCGCATACCACGCTGAGCTAATAACACCTTAATTTTGAAAGTTGTAAATTTAATAGTCTATTACCTGCCAAAGTACACGCTTTCTTCCATGCCCTTTTTTTGCAGATTACAATACCATTCCTTACATTATCACGGTATTTTCTACGTAGCTAGTTCAGCGCACACATTTCTGACAATAGTATTATTGCATCGTAGCATAAAATACATTTTTTTCTCAATAGCAAATATCTACAAACAAAAACCAGCCAGTGGCTGGTTGATTTGCTGCTGTGTTGGGAGGATAAACGGGGATGGATAAGCGCATACAGCCAATGCGGTAACAAAGCTAGGTGCTAAGTTATGCTGGTTGCTATTGACTGTGTAAATAAATGTAACACTTATCAAAGGATTTCGCAACTTTTCTTTACATTTGTGTCCTTCGTTCTTTGTGAATACAAATGACAAATGACCAATAACTAACCCGTAAGAAAAATGTAAGCACCCCAAGCTTGTGCAGCAACTGCCACAACAGTAGACCAAATCGGATGCAGGCTATTGATGGTTTTACCGCTTTGAGTTTGCAGGGTTTGAACATCAATCCAAGGGGTTGCTCCTCGTCGAAACCAGCCTGTGACAGTAATCTGACGACCGAGTAAGTCTTGATGGTTAACTGGCTGTCCTAGCCAAGAAATATGATGTAATTTCACCAAACCGGTGCTGGTTTGTAGAATTAAGTCTTGTGCTAAGCAGTTATTAGTACCTTGTCTGCCTAACAGCTTGCCAACTAGACGCACGGTAGTGCTATCGATGGGTAGGGAGGATGGATTGGCTATGAGGCTTGGTAAACTGTTTTCAGCTTGTACACTGACGGTTTTAATGTCAGGAAAAAAGGAATTCATTCTGATTACCATGCCAATGCTAAAGCAAATTAACAAGCAGCCTGTAACAAATGACCAATCTTCGTAGATCCACTTGAGGTTTAATAACTTGAGTGTGAATGCGAGTTGCCAAACCAGCCAAATTAAACCTGCAAACAGAAAACCCAAGGGAATTCCTAACCAAGGTGCAATGTGTAATAGGAATGGCTGACGCCTGACTTGTAAAGATTCTGTGGTATTTATATGTAATTCGGGTTCTAGATGCCAGTGACGGGCGATTTTGCAGAGGCGGGTGATGCGATCGCCTACCAGAGGATGAGTATTATTAATTGTAAACCAGCGGCGATAGGGGTTGAAAACATCCCACATTAAGAAGGATTCAAAAGAACTCTGACCTGCTACACTACCTAAAGAAAGGCTCTGTTTATAGCCTATAGGTATTAAGAGATTTAAACTTTCTAATTGATAACTGGTTTGCTCTTGTTTGGCGACATCGTTGGCAATTCCCATAGCCATTTTGAGGAAAGCGCGCATCAAAGCATTGGGATTACCAGTGATTTCGGCGGCGAGGCGATCGCTATAATGAAGCCTGAGTCGTGAGTTAAGGATGGCAGTACCAGTCAGTAAACACCAAATTACGTAAATACCACTAGCAATGACTGCAATTGGCCAGCGCCAAATTCCCTGAGATATCCTGTCTCCCAACTCTGATACTTGCTGATATAACTTGTAGAGTGGTAATGTGACAATCAACACTAAAGACATCACAACAAAATCCCAGTGGGCAATATGTCCCAACTGAGTAGCGTAGATCACACCGATTTCATCATCTGTGAGTTGGTCTAGTAGCCCTTGACTAACTACAATCCGAGCATTGCGGGGAAGATTACCGTAGGTCAAAATAATTGGTGCGGCAATTGGCAGAATCCGCAATTTCGGTAATTGCCAGTGTTTCTGCTGAGAGAAACGTTGCAGTACTCGCACTGCTTCGCGGCTGTAAGTGTTCAGTACATCTTTGGGTAACTGTCGCTGACCATAAAAGTTAGCTAATAGCCAATCCAACAACCAAGGTGAAGCGATGATTAAGAATGCTAACACTGACAGCAAAAATGAGGTTGGATTATGGTATAAAAATTGCAATGGTTCCAGATAAGGTAGTTTGACTAAAATCTGGTTAGTTAATCCCATTGCCAGCTTGACTATTTCCCGGATTACCCAAAATAAGGCGATAAACGTTCCTACTGACAGTAAACGTAAGGGTATTAACTTAGGCTTACGCAGAGGTTGCCAGACCTGAGCGCGTTTAGCGTTTCGCCAAAAAATGCTAGATGTTTTTGTTTCTATACACTCTTGAGAACCGATTGAGCCATTGAGTGATACAACAGGTGTTTTTTTAATTACCGTCTGTTTGACACTACCTGATATAACAGGCGAAGTTTTAGGACGATTGGTTTCTGGTGCTTCTGGCTGACTCTCTGATGTAGTTTGAGATGAACAAACAGCAGGTGGAGTTTCAGGAGTAGTTTCTTGTAATGTTTGTTCTGGCTTTGACTCTGATGTAGCGGTATTTGATTGGGAATTATTAAAAGCGACAAATCCAGTTTTTAAATTTTTTGATTCAACTTCACGTTTTTTAGGTTTTGTTAAGTGTTCAAGAGCGCGAATTGCCCAATCTTGAACTTGAGAATTATTACTCTCGGTGAGAGTTTGACATAAGGCGATCGCCTTGGCAATTTTGCCAGTGCGGGCATAAGCCATCACTAAACCAACTTTAGCCTGCAAGCTAGCAGTCCCATTGTCTTGGCTGCTAGCTATTGGTTCTAGTTCAGCGATCGCTGTTTGATAATTTCCTTGTTTGAGGGCGACTAAACCAGCCTCCAAAGATTCGGTATGTGAAGGCATACTAATTTTGGCACTCCAAATATCAGTTACTTGTACTGAGCAAAGTCGAAGTATCAGTTAAGCTAATAATTATTCAAATTGCATCCCCGCGTCTCCCCTTAAGCGCGTCCTCCGAAGTTTGCTCAACGGGGGGAACCCCCGCACGCAACTTCTCTCCGCGTCTTTCTAAGGCAAAGGATTATGCAAGTTAAAGGCAGATTAGCTTATCAGTTACTAGTGATTCAGTTATCAGCTACCAGTTAATTTACCCAATTAAAGTTGGGGTTGTTAACAATTATTAAAATTGAATTTATTACCGAGTAAATTCGCTTTTAGTTGACGAAAAAAGATCCAGGTAGAAACCCCAGCTAATGAGTAGATGGCTGCTTTTCCCTGTTCTTTATTCTTTTTCATTGATAACTGTTCACTGTTCGCTGTTTACTGGTTGTTGACCGGAAAATACGGGGGCGATCGCACTTAGTTTTAACTCTGGATGGTCGCCTTCTAATTGTTGACAATTCCATTCATTACGGAACAGCAACACTGGGCGTCCCATGCTGTCTTTGACTGTAGTGGTGTTGAATATTCGTCCCACCTTATTTAAAGCTTCCCAACCACCTTCAACCCAACGGGCGACACCATAGGGTAATAAATCTAAGATGGTTTCTACACCATACTCGTTTTGTAGACGAAACTGCACCACCTCAAATTGCAACTGACCTACTGCTGCCAAAATTGGATCGCGCTTGGCTTCATCAGTTGAGTACATAATTTGCACCGCACCTTCTTCTCGCAACTCTGCAACGCCTTTTTGGAATTGCTTAAACTTTGACGGGTTGGGGTTTCTCAAAGTTGCAAACAGTTCTGGCGAGAAATAGGGAATCCCCTCGTATTCCAGCTTTTGTCCGGTGTAAATTGTATCGCCGATCGCAAAAACGCCGGGGTTGTTTAAACCGATGACATCGCCAGGATAGGCGACATCAATCGATTCTCTTTCTTGGGCAAATAGTTTTTGGGGACGAGACAAGCGGACAATCTTGCCAGTACGAGCATGATTCACTGTCATATCTTTTTCAAACTTTCCTGTGCAAACCCGGATAAATGCGACGCGATCGCGATGTTTTGGATCCATATTGGCTTGCAGTTTAAAGACAAACCCAGAAAACTCAGGGTAAGTGGGGGGAACTTCACCGACGCTGCTATTGTGAACACCTGGTTTGAGGGCATGGTCGAGGAAGTTTTTGAGGAATAACTCTACTCCAAAGTTAGTCATGGCGCTACCGAAGAATACAGGCGTCATCTTGCCTTGGTGGACTAACTCTAAATCTAGTTCTGGCCCGACTCCATCTAACAGTTCTAGATCATTTTTGAGTTGAAAATAGAGGTCTTGTTCTAAAAGTTCCTCAATTTGTGCGTCACCTAACTCCACTATCGTATCACGGGCTTCTCGACTGCCGTGAGCGCTACGCTCAAATAAATGAATTTGTTGCTTGTGTCGGTCAAAGACACCTTTAAAGCGATCGCCCATACCAATTGGCCAGTTGACTGCGTAGGTTTGTAAACCTAATTCCTGCTCAATTTCATCTAACAGTTCCAGAGGTTCTCTACCCGGACGGTCAAGTTTATTCACAAAGGTGAAAATGGGGATACCACGCAGTTTGCATACTTCAAACAATTTACGGGTTTGGGGTTCCAAACCTTTTGCCACGTCAATCAACATGACTGCATTATCAGCAGCGGCTAAAGTTCGGTAAGTATCTTCACTGAAATCTTGGTGTCCAGGTGTGTCTAATAAATTTATTTGACAATCCCGATACACAAATTGCAAAACCGTGGAAGTAATAGAAATACCCCGCTGTTGTTCCATTGCCATCCAGTCAGAGGTAGCCTTGCGTTGTGCCCTGCGTGCCTTAACTGCACCAGCTTCGTGAATCGCACCTCCGTATAGCAGTAGTTTTTCTGTTAATGTAGTTTTACCTGCGTCAGGGTGAGAGATAATCGCAAAATTGCGACGAAGTTCAACTGCTTGATGGAGTTCAGATTGAGGTTCAGTTGACATAATTGTATTTGTTTGCTTTTAACTTAACTTAATTTTTTTCCTACTCTAGCGAGTCTTTTAATCTTAAGACAACGATGCTCGTGATAGGGTCGTAATGTATCCAACAACCTGATTTAAGGGGAAAAAGTAATGTACGACACGGACAAGCGCAAGCTTTTATCAGCACTTAGCCATGGAGCCATTTTTTTCAGCACTGCGTTTGTATCTGTAGGTTTACCCATCGCACTACTGTTTGCCAGTGACGATCCTGTTGTTAAGGAGAATGCCAAAGAATCGATCAACTTTCACTTTAATGTCTGGTTTTATGGGGTAATTATCGGAGCGCTGATTTTTGTTACTTTTGGTTTGCTGATTCCATTAGGATTTCTCGGATATTTGCTGCATTGGGGATTAACGGTTTGGGCACTTGCTTCTGTGTTTAGCAATCCCGATACACCCTTTCGTTATCCTTTCATATTCCGAATTCTCTAGCATAAATGCTCACTGTGGAGAATTAAAAATTGGGTATTGAGTCTCTCCTTATTACTCAATACCCAATTTTTTGCTGAAAGTAAAATCTTTTCTATTGTTTTTTTTCAGTTCGTCGTAGCGGTGTCAACCAACCTGTAAAATACAAAATTGCCCCACAGCTAGATCAAGAGTAGGGCAAAGGACAGTTAAGCACTTTTTGTAATCTGTCTGACAGCAGAAAAGTTTTGTCCTACTTTTGTGACGCTTTGGTTTGTGTCCATTTGCGTTGTTTTCTTTACAAAAATTATATGTTTCCCATACAACGTCCCCGTCGTCTACGCACTCATCCCCAACTACGCCGGATGGTTCGTGAAACTGTTTTAACAACAAATGATTTAATTTACCCTTTATTTGCTGTTCCGGGTGATGGAATCGCCAATGAAGTAAAATCTATGCCTGGAGTCTACCAACTTTCGGTAGATAAAATTGTCGAAGAGGCAAAAGAAGTTTATGACTTAGGAATTCCCTCGATTATTTTATTTGGAATTCCTACAGATAAAGATGCAGATGCAACAGGGGCTTGGCATGATTGCGGGATTGTGCAAAAAGCTGCAACTGCTGTGAAATCAGCAGTACCAGATTTAATTGTAGTTGTTGATACTTGTTTGTGTGAGTATACCAGTCACGGTCATTGTGGTTATTTGCAAGTTGGTGATTTGACGGGACGGGTGTTAAATGACCCCACTTTGGAATTGTTGAAGAAAACAGCAGTTTCCCAAGCCAAAGCCGGTGCTGATATCATCGCGCCTTCGGGGATGATGGATGGCTTTGTCAGGGCCATCCGCGAGGGGTTGGATGAGGCAGGGTTTCAAGATACGCCGATTTTGTCGTATGCTGCTAAGTATGCCTCGGCTTATTATGGCCCATTTCGCGATGCAGCAGAATCAACACCACAATTTGGCGATCGCAGAACATACCAAATGGATCCAGGTAATTCTCGTGAAGCGATTAAAGAAATCGAGCTAGATATTGCCGAAGGTGCTGATATGCTGATGGTCAAGCCAGCCTTGGCATACATGGATATTATCTGGCAAGTGAAGCAAGCTAGTAACTTACCCGTTGCCGCCTACAATGTTTCTGGTGAGTATTCGATGGTAAAAGCTGCGGCTCTCAATGGTTGGGTCGATGAGGAGCGTGTGGTCATAGAAACTTTGACAGGATTTAAGCGTGCTGGTGCTGATTTGATTTTGACTTATCATGCCAAAGACGCAGCGCGATGGTTGCAATAGGTTATACGTGTTGAATACTAGTCGTTTAAATCAATAAAGTTACCTACGATTGGATGGGTAAAAACTTACGAGTCGTGATGCGTAAAGCCCCCAAGTACAAGGCACAAAACTTTTTTGGTTTTGTGCCTTGTACGTCTTTTAAGTGGGGGATATAAGCGAATGACCTGATACAACTTGTCTAGACTTATCTAGGGTTTATATAGCAGCAAAAAGGCAATAGACCTCTTGCAAAAGTCGGATACTCGCCAGAAAATAAATTTTCTGGCTGATAACTCAAGTCGGTTTCAACCGACTAATAACAGTATTTTTAGTCCGTTTCAACGGACTTTTGCTATTAGGCAGAGACTTGAGTCTCTGACGGTTCAAGTATTTTTGCAAGAAGTCTAATTATTTCGTGAACTTGGAAGCTAACACTGTACTCGGAGTACCGAGTACAGTGTGGGTAGTTCACGAACGAGATTGTTGATAAGTTGGAAAGTCTGTATAACCTTCTGCACCAAAGGAATACCAATCTTTCATCTCGGCTAGAGGATTGAGTGGTAAATTGTGGGCAAAACGCTGCACTAAGTCGGGATTGCTAATGAAGGGCCGACCAAAAGCAATCAAATCTGCAAGCCCACTAGCAATGGCATCTTCTGCTTCCTGTTGGGTGTATCCACAATTACCCATGAGTGGCCCTGTAAACACCTCACGGAAATCTGCCAAGGTCATTGGTGTTCCCAATTCATGGAAACCAAAGCCTAGACCATCCAGAAGATGAAGATAAGATAGACCGTAAGTATTTAATTGCCCAGCAACATAAAGAAAAGTTTCTCGATAATCTTCCGAACCCATGTCGTTGTAAACACCGTTGGGAGAAAGCCTGACTGCAACCCGATGGGGTGGCCAGACCGTTAGGATTGCCTCGACAATTTCCTTGAGAAAACGGAAACGGTTTTCCAAACTACCACCCCATTGATCAGTGCGATGATTGGTTTTGGTTTGTAAGAATTCATCAATTAGATAGCCATTGGCACCATGAATTTCTACACCATCGAAGCCAGCTAATTTTGCCAGTTCGGATGCTCGGCGATAATCTTCCACAACCAGCGGGATTTCTTCTGTTTCTAAGGCGCGTGGAGTTTCGTAGGGTTGTTTGCCGATGGGTGTGTGAATGTATTCTCCATTCAACTTAATCGCAGATGGTGCAACTGGCAATTGACCATTTTCATGAAAACTGCTGTGAGAGGCTCGTCCACAGTGCCATAGTTGCAGAAAAATTGGTGTAGCTTGAGCGTGAACGGCATCTACAACCTGTTTCCAAGCTTCACTCTGCTCCTGTGTATAGATACCAGGAGTATTTTGCCAGCCATTAGCCTGTGTAGAAATCACAGTGGCCTCTGTAATGATCAAACCGGCTCCTGCTCGCTGAGCGTAATACTCTGCCATCAAAGTATTAGGTACGCGTGCAACACCAGCTCGCGCTCGTGTCATCGGAGCCATAACTACTCGATTTTTTAAAGGTAAGTCCCCTAATTTAAACGAACTCATTAGTGCTGGTAATGCTGTTTGAGTATTCATTGGTATTTTTTCAACCGCTATCTACAAGATTTTTACCGTGAAGTTTGGATATAGTCTAGGGGGAATGGGGAACTCCTCTTATGGGTAGGTTTTTTAGATTTCGCGTTTTGGTTGACGCGGGGACGCGGGGACGCGGTGAGACAGCGCTGCAGGAGGGTTTCCCTCTGCAGGCGACTGCGTTAGCGCAGCGTTAGCGAGCTTGCGAGCGTCCCCCTTCGGGTGACGCAAAGAAAGATTTCGGAACGAAAAAATAGGTTTTTTCAGACTGAATATGAAAAACCTACCCTTGAAAGATGGGGAACTCGGGGCCCCCGCTCCCGCAGGGAGTGGAAGAGGACGCGGGGACGCAAAGAAAATTTCTCCCTCATCTTCCGGTGACTGAGCATAGACGAAGTGCATCCCCCCGGTGACTGAGCGTAGCCGAAGTGCATCCCCCCTCATCGTGTTGATAAATTATTACTTTTGCACCTCAATTGAAGGATAGTAGATTCAGTTTAAATTCGGATATAGCTATGTTCACAAGTAGTCTAAATCAATTTTGGGAATTGTTGAGAGGGGTATTCAGCTTTCATGCTGGGGTATTCCGAGAAATTAGCACTCTACCTAATGGATTGATTTTGGCGCTAGTAATGGTGATTGTAGCTGGTTTATCTTTGGCGATCGCTCAAGGTATAGTTCTATTTATTAATCGCGTCAAGCCTGTACGCTTCATTTTTAGCTTATTAATTAACGCGGTTTTATATATGTTTGGTTATCTATTTCTGGTGTTCAGCACTTGGCTGATTTGTCTTTTGCCTTGGTTTGTTGATGTTCCTTGGGAAATTTTGGCCCGGGTATTAGGGCTGAGTTATGCACCAATGCTATTTGGTTTTATGGGGGTACTGCCTTACTTGGGAGTTCCGATTTTATCGCTGTTGTCGGTCTGGCATTTGCTGGCGATGGCTGTTGGGTTTGCGGTGGTTGCTCAAGTGTCTGTGGGAAATGCCTTTTGGTATGTGGCGTTTGGCTGGGCGATGCTCCAGATATTACAGCAAACTATTGGTCAACCGATCGCTAACCTGGGACGCTGGCTAGCAAATACAGTTGCTGGAGTGCAGCTAGTAACCCATCAGGAAGATGTGGCACAATTGCTACAATCGGCATTTGGCCGCCCTTCTTCACCGTTGGTTAACCCTTCACAAGTCATTAAACCCGATGCTCAACGGTTGATCAATTCAGCTAGGCAACGCGCTACAGAGCGAAATTCTCGATCTGAGAGTCGCCAGGTGAGGGCATCGGGCCGTCATGCTGCTGATACTTCCAAACGACGCCAGTTACTAATGCTACTTATCAGTTTAATGGTTATGGCATTTCTGGCTTTTTTAGTGGCGATCGTGCTGAATCCTGTACGCAATGCTTTATTTGGGTGGGATAACCAACTGCCAAAGGCGATCCAATTTGTTTTTGACTTACTGTGGATTAGTATAGTGGCGATCGCCTTCGCTGGACTCTTAGCCCCTTTAGAAACGCTGGGATGGTGGGCTGGCTGGTATAACGATGAAATAGATACAACGATTAATACAGGGAGTTTGGCTAAACCCGTTCAAGACGGCAAAAATATCTCCCGTTACGTAATTTACTTAGATGGCATTGGACAGTCTACTTCTCGGTATCTACCCGATGTGGAAGATTTTTTAGATGCCCTCACCGCTAGTCTACCTGAAGATATCGCCTTAGTTCGGGGGTTAATTGCTTACTCTGTGCTTAACAACCCTCTAGATGAAGACCGTCCCCTAGCATTGCTGTGGAAACTCGCGGATCAATCTCGCTGGACTAACCCTGCTAGTTTGTTAGGTTTAATCGTTAATCTGCGAAATGTGCTGATTGTGTCAGTTTGTGCCGATAGCCGCTATGGCTCGCTCTACAACCACGGTATTGCTCAGGTAATGTACAATTCCCTGAGCAACAATGGCTATCAACCGCGAAGCGGGATTCCTGTCACCTTGATTGGCTTCAGTGGTGGCGGACAAATGGCTGCGGCATCTGCACCATTACTCAGGCGGGCAATTCAAGCACCCATTGATGTGATTTCTTTAGGTGGCGTCATCAGCGGTAATTGCAATATTCTCAAGCTGGAACATCTTTATCATCTTGTAGGTGATCAAGACTCGGTTGAGCGACTCGGCCCGATTATGTTCCCCGGACGCTGGCGAATTTTCGCGCTTTCCTACTGGAATCGGGCGAAACGGTTGGGTAAAATTAGCTTGATTTCCCTTGGGCCTGTTGGGCATCAGCTGCCTGGTGGTTTAATGGATCCCGAGGCATATCTGCCAGACGGGCGTAGTCATTTGGAGCAGACTGTTGATTACATTATCAAAATTCTGAACGAAAAACTTCTGGTCGCAGAACAAGATATTTCCAGAAAGCCCAGCAACTATAGTCTTTATCAACAAGCCGCCTTTAATCGTCCTGATTATTATCCTTTGGATCAGATGGTCGATCCCCAGTGGTATCGCCCAATTGGCAACTGGATGGGCCGCTTAATTTTACCGCAAAAACATGAGCGCAGAAATGTGCGGGGAGCGTTGTTTGAAGTTCACTATGCTGATGCAGACTTTCAAGATTTAGTTGGGCAGATAGTCAACTTGCGTTGGGTGAATGCGCCTGAAGTACAAAATTGGGTACGGGCAGTGACGCGAGATGTGCATTTTAGTGCAGATGCTGAGTACACTAGCAAATATGGGGGATTAATTCATCCAGTACGCCTAAATCATTGGCAACAAGTCAACCCTTTAGAGTCTCTAGCAGGCTCACGCCCAAATGATGACGTGATTGTGATGTTAACAGATACAGTGATTGTGGAGAAGGCGCAAGAAACCACACTTTACATCCGCAGTCAACCAGTACAAATTAGTGGCCGCTATTGCGGCTTAATTCAATTTGTACAGCCGCTAGCAAGAACAGATCAGTTTCGTGTAGTGCATTTTAATCGCACCTCCAGGCAATTCGATGGAGTCGAAGAAATTGTCAGACTGCCGTTTGTAGTCGCCGATCAAAATAGTTGTTTTCCTTCCAGCACACACCAAATTGCCCAATCTCCTCTCAACGAAATGGGGTGGTATATTTACGGAGCTAAAGATGTATCAGGAAACTTTGTGGTGCAA
This sequence comes from Desmonostoc vinosum, assembly GCF_059505385.1. Taxonomy (NCBI): domain Bacteria; kingdom Bacillati; phylum Cyanobacteriota; class Cyanophyceae; order Nostocales; family Nostocaceae; genus Desmonostoc; species Desmonostoc vinosum. Next base: position 2,992 of record NZ_JCACKM010000162.1, on the reverse strand, counting down.
TCTTTAGCGCCGCGATCGCTTTTGCGGCTCCAGCCAGATAGAATTATTTTTGGGCATCGACCCAGCCATCAATATATTCGCAAACAGGCTTGGGCAGATATCGTAGCCCAAAAAGGAAAAATTAGCTCTGTGCTGCTAAGTCCCCCAAGGCAAAACAATCAAGATGCCATCAACGAGTGGCGAGAGGGGGAACGAGCTCTAGTTTTGCATGTTTACGGCGGTATTGGCGGTAAAAAGCGAGAACCCGCAGCTGCAACACCGATTTTTTTCGGGCACTTCGCCTATGGAGTAGCGCAGGTTGTCTGGGAACCATTAGCAGAGGAACTCCGCTTTGATATTCAGTATTACCAAGTTTATACCCATAACACCGATGGATTAATAGCAGGTATTTTACACTGGTCGCGCCACATGGGCGATCGCCAATTTGGTTGGGCAGGTGTCCGTCCTGTTTGCGATATTCTCGTGAAACTTGATGCTTTTACCGGAGACTTTGAAAACAATGGCATCAGAAGATCTGCCCTAGATATTATGTTGACACAACTTCAGGCGATGACCGCTCGTTACCGCATTGGTGATGGTACTGGTGCAACCTACGTTGGCCCCGCGAATAACTGCGCTCAAGATTCCAATGAAGCCTTATTTGCCAGTCTCCGCAAAATCCGGCCCAAAAAGGAGTCTAATCCATCTTTGTTACAAAACTGGTTATTGCAAAACCCTGAGCAAGCCAGACGCTATACCCAACTCATGAAGCTAGGCAAAGCTTTAAAATGGCAACTCCAGCCATTCGGGGTCATCCGCTCTGATTGGGAAAAAAACGAATACGATCTAGGTAGCACTCTAGAAGATGCTCCTTTGCGAAACCTGCTCATGGCCTTGCAAAGCTGGCGAACCCTTCTACCTCGGTTGGCAAGTGATACAGTTGTGCGTGTTTTCCTTGAGCAAAATGCTTCGGCGTGGGTTCTCCGCACCAACCAAATTGGCGGCAATGATCCTGATATTGAACCAATTGCACCAATAACGTTTTAACTAATTCGTAATTCGTAATTAACGCTCCCACAAAATTATGAAAGAAACACTTTCTTCCCCTACTCCCCACTCCCTACTCCCCACTCCCTATGTTTCATAAAAAGGCGATCGCTTATTTCAGGATAGGCTGTCAAGCGATCGCACCAGAGAAAATGCTTTACCAAACTATGAAACACTCCACAAGCATAACTATTAAATCCAGTCAAGAAATCAACCAGATTGAAGACTTAAAAACACCAAAAACTCTTGTTCATCTCACGAAATATACACTCTTGGTTAGATGCTTGCTGCTAGACGCCATCAATCGCGTTTCTACTTCTGGTTTTTCTGGGGCAGGTTTCGAGGCGGGACTTCCTTTCCTTGGTAGAACTTCTGCTCTAATTTACCCAAACCGAACCAAGCCAAGATACCACCCACAGCTGCCAAAGTCGAAATCATTGCAGTGATGATGGATGTATCACGATCAATAAACCCTAATAGGGGGAGTAGTCCCCAAATTAATGCTTCTAGTACAATTACTCCTACCCTCAGCCGTTGCAGATTAGTCAAGGCTTGACTGCAACTGGCACAATTTTTCGTATGGGAGTGATACCTATCGAGTAAGGCTGCTTGGGAAAGTGGTGGTGGTAGCCTCCCACCTGAAAATGGCTCAGCACTATACTGCTTCACCCAAGAACGCAATTCAAATACGAAGAGATCAGCTTTGGTTGGCAAATAAAACGCTTTAGTAAAGTTGGCACTACCGCCACGCGCTTCAAAATATCGTTCTTGATAATGCAGAAAAATCTGATCATCTTCCAAGACATTATTTTGCCCGATATGTGAGTACCAACGCGGAGTTAGCTTGAGAAACAGTGCCGGTACTTTGGAGGAGAACTGGAAGGGAAAGCGAGCAAATAGCCGACACTCTCCTTTGCGAATAGGAGTTGCATAGACTACTGTTAATGTTCTACCAAACTGTTTGGAGGTGAGGTCATGCCACATCAGCCCAGGAGCAATGAAGGTAGTATCTTGTCGTCCTAGAGTTCCTTTGCGGGGGCCTTCTGCCCAAATCCCTTTAAATCCCCACTTCCCTGATTCTACAACCTCTAAGTCAACAGCAGACACATTCGCCCGGTTGCCAACTGTGCGGTGGTGTGTATAAGGTATATGACTGGAGTCGAGAACGTTTTCCATTAAGGTTAGAGCATCATAGGGTAAGTCTCGAAATGTATTCAGACAAATCCAGCCATCAGGATCTTCTTCAAGAGGCTCAACGATCGGAACTTTGGTTTGAGGGGCATTCTCAGAGTTTCCCGCATAGACAAATAGCAGTCCTTGACGAACTGTAGTTGGTAATGAAGTCACGCACGCACGCACAGAAACTTCCGCCTGTCCTCCTTCCCTTTGTTGGGGGATGCGTTCGCATTTCCCTGTACCAGAAAAAGCCCAACCATGATATGGACATTCCAGCCAGCCATCTTCGTTGATTCTACCTTCGGACAGTGGAGCTAAACGGTGCGGGCATTGGTCTTCAAAAGCTCGCCATGTTTGTTCATTTTGATCCCACCACAATACAATATCTCGCTCTAGTAAGGTGAAGCGAGTTAGCCGGGATTTGTTTAAATCTTCAACGTAATAGACAGGATACCAAGCCTCTTGCCAGTCAAAGCGCTCTGGATCGAGTCCACCAGCAGGAAGGCTTGCTGCTGCTCTGGTTGGTAATGTGACGTTCATAAATAGGGAGTGGGGAGTGGGGAGTGGGGCAGGGGGCAGGGGGCAGGGAGTAGGGGAGATATACATACAACCTTCGCCCTGCTCCTTGCTTTTTCATAACCTCGTTGCAGGCTATTTCCTGTTGGAACTAGCTGAGTTTTCTTTACAAAAAATGTAACAATTTTTTTACGTTATTGCTTGGCGATCGCGCTCTCACTGGAGTTTGGACTAAAAGCTCAGGCTCAGAAAAAAGTACTTAGAGAATCAGAGA
>NZ_JCACKM010000161.1:0-15272 GCF_059505385.1 Desmonostoc vinosum | reverse complement strand
GTCTAATTTTAAGTATTTTGTCTGTTTGTTAAGAAAGATCCGGGTAATGGATAGCAATTTGGGAGAGGGACTTTGAAATTGCTCCTCTTCTCCCAAGTGTGGGAGAAGAGGTTGGGAAATGAGGGCTATTGTTGCATTCATCAACTAAATCACTATTTACATCAACTAAATCACTATTTACATCAACTAAATCACTATTTACATCAACTAAATTACTATTTACATCAACTAAATTACTATTTACATCAACTAAATTACTATTTTTGCGGCAAATACTGAGTTTATTGTTTTATTTAAAACAATTTTGTGAGGCTATTACTGAACTGAGATGTTGCTTTGGTGAGGCAAGCTAGCTCTAGAGGACAATAAAAGGAAGATACTTATGCCCTATAAAAGGCGAACATACCGCGTTCTAGAAAAAGTTGAATTGAGAGTTGCTGGACTCAAAGCAATTGATCCCCATATGGATTTTGGAGATACTTGCAACTTGCAAAATTTAATACAACTAATTGAGCGATACCGTAGCAAAATAGATGCTCATAATACCGCTTTAGCTGTGATTGATTCTTTTAAAGCTGAGATGAATGAATTGCAACAAACTTTAGCTGAACTAAGTGAGAAAATGCTCATTGGAGTTGCTTTCAAATACGGCAAAGACAGCCGTGAGTATGAAATGGCGGGTGCTGTTCGCAAAAGCGATCGCATCCGTAAAATCAGGGCAGCTCGTTCCAAGACAGTTACAGAAGAAACATCTGATGAAAAAGTGCAAACTACATAGTAAGCTGCTACGTTTTTAGATTAGACCTAAGTTTGTTGACTGTTAACTGTCAGCGGTTAACAGTCAAAAGTCAACACTCAAGGCTGTGCAGCTTATTTGTCTGGCTATTTAGACTTAGCTTCTAAGTTTTCTAAACGGCTTCTTAGTTCCTGGTTTTGTTGTTTGAGTTCGTCGAGTTCCTCGCGCAACTGACGCAAGGTTTTGTCTGCACCAATATTCTTTTGCACTGTGGAAATCTGTTCTTCAGCAGAACGGCGCACGCGTCCATCTGGAGTTTGATCGGCAAGCGATCGCAAAATCCTGATCGCCTTGGGGGTTTCCATTTGTCCTAATGCTGAGGCCACAGCTATTTGGGTTAAGAAAAAGGTTTCTTTTGCTAGTTCTGCTAGTCGTTCTAAAATTCTTTCCAAATTCACCGGGTTTTGACCTACAGAAATCTTGCCTAAAGCACGAATTGCTGCTAATCGTAGCTGTTGTGGTGTACCGAGTTTGGTATATTCTGTTAACAAATTTAAGGCTGCTTCTGAGGTTTTAAGTTCAGCTAAACCAGCGATCGCACCACTGCGGACTACTTCATTCCAACCCGCTTTTTCTTCTAAAGTGGATTTTAGCAGCTTTAAGACTTTGTCATCTTTGGGTTTTTCGTCCAAATTAGTAGCTGCGATCGCACCAATTACCCGATTTGCTGCTGCTTCTACATAGTAGCTAGGATCACCTTTTTGCACCAAATCTTTTACTAACTTATAGCTTTCATTGGTTTTGATTTGAGCTAGCGTTTCTACTACATTTCTTCGTACATAAGCATTTTTGTCTTTCAACCCAGAGATTAACCCATCAAAGGTTTGATCTAATTTGATTTCTGCTAGTTGTTTCGCTACCTCAACCCGCACGCCCCAGAATTGATCATTTTTCAGCGCCGCAGATAATGCTTTTATTGCTTCTAAGCCACCTTTTTTCGCTAAAGCTTCTGCTGCATAGATACGAGAAATAGGGTTGGGATCAAATTCTAATTGAGCTTTCAACTCTGGGATTGGATACTCCAAAGCTACTGTTTTCAAGTAATGATTCCCAACATCAAAGCTGATATATTGAGGTTTGTTTTCCAAAGGAAAATAAAAGCTTTGTTCGCGTTCATTTACCCGTACTGTGAAAGTGATGAGTTTCACAGGTTCTTCTGGTTGAGTATAGCCAAAACCAATGGGGATTTTCAGATCAAATAAATTTTTGCTGCCATTTTTGTCTGCGGCAACTTGGGTTTGAGTCACCGTCACTTTCGCCAATTTGGCATCTCCATCCCAAGTGTAAGCCACTTTAAAATCGGGATGACCGCCGCGATAAACGTATTGGTCAAAGAGGAATAGAAGATTTCTACCAGTTGCCTTTTCAATTGCTCGCAGTAAGTCTACAGTTTCGACAGTTTTATGAGCATTATCCTGCACAAATGTTTGGATTGCTTGCCAAAACAATTCGTCTTTTAGTTCTGCGCGAATCATGTGATAAACACAAGACCCTTTTTCGTAGATATGGCGATCGTATAATTCAATAGCTTCTCGATAAACGTGCGTCACCATTGGGCGACGGTAGCGGCTACTATCTTCACTCAAGTAACGACGAGCTTCTAATAAACGATAATAAGCGGCTTCTTGAGCATTGTACTCGTGTTCTGTCCACATGACTTCTGAGTAAGAAGCCATCCCTTCCTTAATCCAAGCATGAGACCAATGCTTGATCACCACCAAATCCCCAAACCACTGGTGTGCAAGTTCGTGGACAACTAAACTTTCGGTGTTGCGATTATCTAAAGCAGCGCGTTCATCCAGTAAACATCTGTCTGTTAGCAGGGTTGTGGAAGTATTTTCCATCCCGCCAAAGATAAAGTCATCGACGCACACCTGAGCATATTTCGGGAAAGCATAGGGATAGCCATACTTTTCACTCAAAAATTCGATCATGCGAGGAGTTTTACTCATGCTGCGTTTGGCGTCTTCCTCGCGTCCTTTTTCGACGTAGTAAGTCACTGGTTTACCTTGCCATTCATCTTGAATTTCGGCAAAGTCACCTACTGCCAAAGTCATCAAGTAGGTGGGATGAACTTGCTGCTGTGACCAGTGGTAAATTTTATACTCGCCCTTCTCTTCAGTGTTAATCAGTTCACCGTTGGAAATAGCAATTAGAGGTTTGGGGACACGAACACGAATTTCTGAGGTAGACAGTTGTCCTGGGTAGTCAAAGCAGGGAAACCAGAAGCGAGAGTCCTCGTCTTCTCCTTGAGTCCAAACTTGAGTAGGTTTGTTGGGGTAGTGTTTGTTTGGTTGAATAAAGTATATGCCGCGTTGCGGTTTTTCTACCGAGTAAGCGATCGCAATCAACAAGCGCTTACCAAGGGGCGCTGGTTCCGACAGTTTGATCGAAAGCTGTTCGCCATTGTAGTCAAAATTTTGCAATACCTCGTCTACCTGTACAGATTGGATATTCAGGTTGACAGCATCCAAAGTCAAACGATCAATGCCATTGCGGATTGGTAACAGGCTAATGCTACAAATACCTTGATAGCTTTGGTTAGGTATATCCAAGCTGAGGTCTAGAAAAATATGCTCTACCTGTCCTGGGCGATCGGGGTTATAGTGTGGTTTGGCCCCCGGTAATTCAAAAGGCTTGTGTCCGTTATTCCCTGTATCAAAATAAAACTGCGACATTGATGCTTACTGACCTTTTAATCCTGGAAAGTCTGGCTAGATGTATTAAAAGAAAATAGCGCTATCTGGTTAATTTTCCAAAGGGGGAAAACTCCCCTTGCTTATGGAAAAATTTTAATCAATCTCTTACATCTACTTCTTGTGATGTCATCTGATGTTCTACACTATTTTGTCATCAGGTCAAAAGTCTCTTGGCCTCGATAGATGTCCATTAAGTAGAAATACTCCTAAGAATGCTTATAACTTAGGATAACTTGCCGCTGTTGAGTGGACTATTTTTTTTGAAATGAATAACGTCAAAATTGCCGATTTGCTGCTCATTTTACTGAAGTTTTTTGAGGTAATTGTGTATTATTAGTTTGGAATAATACTATTTTTGTCAGTAAATACCGAATAAACTAATTGAGGTTGCGGATAAATCCGAAAACTCTACAATGACGTTTGTATCAACTTCAATAACAATTTGACCAAAAGAGGATAATAACAATGTCTGAAAGTAAATCAAAGTTTTTAATTCCTGCTATTGGTGCTGCTGTAGTTGCCGCAGGCACAGTGGGAGTTGCATATTATGTGTTTGTCAAAGGGCCATCAGGAGACAGCTCAGGCGCTCTGAGTAGCGCTAAAGTAGTGCCTTCAACGGCTTTGCTTGCAACTTATATTACTACTGATCCTCAAGCTTGGGCAAAGTTAGAGCAGTTTGGCACTCCCGAAGCACAAAAGTTGCTCGCCAAAGGTCTGCAAGACTTTAATCAAGATTTATTGAAAGACAGTAACATTTCTTATGAAAAAGACTTAAAACCCTGGGTAGGGGGTGTGATGGTTGCTGTTTTGCCACCAAATTCAACTAAACCAGCACAACAAAGAGATTCTACAAGTCCTAACACGCCAGTGGCACAGCAGGAACCAAATATTTTGATGGTAGTAGGCATTAAAGATAAACTCAGTGCCTTAAATTTCGCCAATAAACTCAAAGAGCAAAAAGGAGTTCAGATCAAAGAATCTGACTATAAGGGTCAAAAAATCACAGAAGCTATTGAAAAGGGTAAACCAACATATAGCGTAGTATTAAATAATACTCATATAGTGTTTGCTCCCGAAAAGCGAGCAGTAGAACAAGCAATTGATACGTTTAAAGGAGAGCCTTCTTTTGCCAGTAAAGAGGGTGCGAGTAATATTTTTGGTAAAGGCGTGGATGTGAAAAACACGCTGGTGCAAATTTATGTACCTGACTATGCAGGCATGATTGAAAAATTAATAGCCACAAGTTCCCAAGCAACACAGTTACCACCACAAACCCTAGCGCAATTAAAGCAGGTGAAATCAATGGTAGCGGGGATTGGTGTTGATGATGCGGGAGTGCGGATGAAAGCGATCGCCAATTTAGATCCACAACTGAGCAAATTCCAATATCAAACGACTCCCGCCAAAATCGTTGGACAGTTCCCCATTGATACCTTCGCTTTAGTAAATGGCAATGGCATTAGCCGTGGCTGGCAGATGCTGCTAGAACAATCGAAAGATTATCCAGAGTTTAAGCAAGTAGTTGAACAAGCCCGCACCCAACTAAAAACAACAGCCAATCTTGACTTAGATAAAGAGATTTTTGGGTGGATGGATGGAGAATTTGCCTTAGGTGCGATTCCATCGAATCAAGGTGTGTTAAAGAGTGTTGGTTTTGGGGGAGCTTTTGTATTTGATACTAGCGATCGCAAAACTGCCGAATCTACCTTGACGAAGTTGGATAACCTAGCAAAAACACAACAAGTCAGTATTAGCCAAAAGAATCTCAGCGGTAAAAACATCACAGAATGGCAAATTCCGCAACAAGGAGCTTTGTTAGCCCATGGTTGGCTAGATCAAGATACAGTATTTGTTGCTATTGGTGGCCCTGTAGCTGATGCGATCGCAGATCGTAAAAATCAATCTTTAGAAAATAGTGAGAGCTTTAAGGCTGTGACTGGTTCTTTGCAAAAACCTAATGGCGGTTATTTCTATTTAGATATGGATAAAACCGTTTCTTTAATCAATAGTATTGCTGGAGCAAGTCAACCAATCCCAGCAGAAGCAAATGCTATCTTAAGTTCTATTCGTGGTATCGGAGTTACTGCTAACAGCCGCGATAAATCAACCAGTGAATTAGAGATGCTGTTAGCTCTCAAACCAAAAACTGCCAAGTAAGGGGATTGGGGATTGGGGACTGGGGACTGGGGACTGGGGAAGACGCGGGGACGCGGGGACGCGGGGACGCGGAGAATAATCAATGACAATTCCCCATTACCCTTAACAAGTTCCGTGGGTTTAAGTCTCCCGGTTCTATAACCGACAAGTTTTGTGTTGGGGTCTGTCTTATACCAATTCGTAAACCTAACTGTTACGAGATTCTATTGTCTGGGTTAGTCTATCGAGCGCATCAGTTAATCTTTCTTGGGCTACAAGATTAGCATCTACTGGTGGCGGTTCAGCAACTTCTTCTTGTCTCTTGAATCTTTGTAAGGCTCGAATTGCCACAAATAGAATTAAAGCAATGATGATAAAGTCCACTATCGAGCCGATAAACTGACCAATCTTAATACCTGGGCCGACGGTGATTGTTCTCCAGTCTCCGCCTACACCAACTAAGGGGTTGATCAATGGCATAATTATATCTTCTACAAAAGATGTAATAATTTTGCTAAAGGCAGCACCGATGATCACTGCGATCGCCAGGTCTAGTACATTGCCTTTGAGGGCAAATTCCTGAAAATCTCTTAAAAAACCGCTTGCTCTTCTTCTTGCTCTTACCATAATTGGTTATGGAAAAGTTTGTTGTAATCTTTTTATAAATGAGACCAAGCTTGTTTCCATCTCTGCTGAGATAGATTTTGCTTAGTACAGAGATTTTACCAGTCTTGGGTAAATATCTTTAAATAGAGATAAATATGTCTGGAAAATAGGAAATAGGTAAGAGGGTAAGAGAAATTTTTATGTCATTGTTGTGCGATTGATTACGCAGTTGATCACGGCTACTTTTATCAAGCTTTCATGACATTAGTGATCAACAGCGAAGAAAACAAGCAAACTCTCAAGCAGCAATTCATCTTCTTCTGGACTGAGTTGCAGTAAGTATGTCATAAGTAGAAAAGGCTGTTGAACGCAAACTAATTTATGACTGCTGCTGTAAACACTGCTCCTGGATTAGCTTCTCGCTTGGTAAATGGAATTCTGGCAATCAAGCCTTTGGCTGATATCGCTAAGCACCAAGCTCGTCAAATGATGATTAAACGCGCGCAAAGAATTGGTGTACCTTGGACACAAGAGGTAGAGAAATTACAAGCTCGTGATTGGGCAACTGATCTAGCCCAAGTCCAAAACCTACAAATTTCCTATCCAGAATATTATTTACGACCGTTCCATGCCTACGAAGATGGAGATCTCAGCTGGCAAGCAGCTTTTGAGCTAGAAGTTGCAGCTTGTGCTGTCCACGCCGGGATTTGGCCAGATGCGGGAGCGCAAGGAGATGCTAGACTACGCCAAAGTTACCACGATATTCTCAAGACGAAAATTCCGAATCAACCGCAAGACGTTTTAGACTTAGCATGTGGTGTGGGTTTGAGTACTTTCGCTCTCCAAGAAATTTATCCCCAAGCCAAAATTACTGGCTTAGATTTATCTCCCTATTTCTTAGCTGTAGCTCATTACCGCGCTCAACAGCGTCAGGCTAAAATCAACTGGCTTCATGCTGATGCCGAATCTACTGGGCTACCGGATGCCTCATTTGATTTAGTCTCAATTTTTCTGATGTGCCATGAATTGCCACAGTCATCAACCCAAAAGATTTTTGCAGAGATGCGGCGCGTGCTGCGTCCAGGTGGCTATCTAGCGATTATGGACATGAATCCCCAGTCGGAAGTTTATCAGAAAATGCCTCCATACATCTTGACGCTGCTCAAAAGCACTGAGCCATATTTGGATGAATATTTTTCTTTAGACATTGAGCAAGCGATAGTTCAGGCGGGTTTCCAAACTCCTACCATTACTAAGAACACCCATCGGCACCGTACAATCATTGCTCAGGTGAGTGGCTGATTTATTTCTAGTACTGTGGGCAGTCATCCCGCCATTGCTGCTTTTGGCTTACTACAATTGTCGTGTTTATTCTGCCCCGTCTCTATTGTGGTTGCTGTTGTTTTTGATCTCTGGGGCAGTATCGGGTTTTTTAGCTCTTAGCCTAGAATGGGTTTTTGAAACCGTAGCCAACCAGATTGTCGAGTGGCGGCAAGTTCAGCGATCGCTTTTTGGCGTAGCTTCACGACAGCTTGTAGAGATCGGCCCAATTGAAGAAACCTGTAAGTTGATAGCAGTTATTGCCCCAACTTGCTATCTACAACGTAGGTATAGATTACGTCCAAGTAGTATTTTTCTCTTCACTATAGCCGTTGCTCTTGGATTCACTGCCCAAGAAAACTGGGTTTATCTGTTTCATGGCACAGCATCGATTCTGGATCGTAGTATTGGTACGCCAATCCACGCCATGTTTTCTGCCCCTTGGGGATATGCCCTAGCAATAAATATTTCCTCTACCACGCGATTACATCAAAACAGTCAATCACGCAAAAATTCTGCAACCACCCATATACAAAGTTCCTTACCCCACTCCCTACTCCCCACTCCCTACTCCCTGATTAATTCTGTAGTTTGTCATGCCCTCGTAAATACTCTATCTAGTACCGGGCGTTACTCACCACCTCTACAATTGCTGAGTTACGGTTTATTTCCCTTCTTGGTGTGGATGTTTTGGCGGTTAGAGCAGTTACTGCGAAAAGTACAAGGTAAGGCCACAATTACTTTAATTTCAGGTTATACACCCCAACATCGTTATTGGCAGCGTGGTTTAGTGCTGTTTGCCCTCATGCTGGGTGGAAATGCTATTTTTGGGTTATTTCTCCTAGCCAGGATTCTTAGTCCCTTGAGTTTGCCGCAGCTTTTTGATCCTGATACTCTGCGGTTTTTGTTTAACAATTTGTTGCTAAATTTTACATTTGGAATTTTGGCGTGGGTTATTTACTTCTATTTGTGGCATTCTGCACGCCGTCAGTATATTCAAGGTTAAAAATGTATTCAGAGACGCTATTCGCGTCTCTACAAATTTACACCCGTGCTAAAACTGGTTGGTTATCTACTGCATTCACAGCGTTAGCTTCTGAATCTGTACAGTAAATTTCACAGGAATTATTGGGACTTTCGATCAGTTTAACTTTGTGAAGCTTGGCTCCTAACTTTTGAATAGGCGATCGCAGCAAATTACTAATGTAAAGGGCGATATTCTCAGCAGTAGGCACAACTTCCGCAAAGTAAGGAATGTCTTTGTTTAAAAAGGTGTGATCGAATGGTTCGATTACATAATTTTCTATCACCTGATTCAAAGCACCTAAATCGACAATCATGCCGGTGCGTGAATCAATCTCTCCTTTAACGGTGACTTCTAAATGGTAGTTGTGTCCGTGTCCATGGGGACGGGCACACTTACCATAAATCTCTGAATTCTCTTCGTTACTCAGATGAGGATGAGCTAACCGATGGGCGGCGCTAAAGTGAGTACTGATGCTAAGATAAGCTTCCATTCCATTTCCCATATAATCAGCCCAAAGTTCGGGGTGTTCAAATAACTGCACGCGGACTAGAGGCAAATGAGGTGCTAACCTTTGCCAAATAACTCTTGCAATATTCTCAGTGGTAGGTAGAGTTTGTTGAAATTCTAGCCATACATCGTTGAGATAAGAGAAATCTAATTGATTAGTAACTTCTTGCTTGATGACGTGTTTTACATCGGACAAATTCAGTACCATGCCGTATTCATCTAATTCACCGACAAGGGAGATAAATAAGACATAGTTATGCCCGTGTCCGGGAAATTTAGAGCAAAGGCCAAATTTCTCAATATTCTCGGCTTCACTTAGTTCTGGCAACCAATAGCGATGACTTGCCGAAAACTGGGCACGGCGATTTACAATGCATTGCATGAGTATAATGGGAGCAAAATTTAAAATTTCTTAAACTTTTACTACTTCTAGCATAGACTAATTTCAGTCGCTTCGCGGAGTCAACAGTTCAAAGAACTTAACATTAACTATTAATTACGAATTACGAATTACGAATTATTTAACTCTTGACAACTAATTAACAGATGCTTGTGCTTCGCAATGTAATCTTGTAGCGATGCGGAATAGTTCTTGACCTGTATGCAAATAGCGCTCATCGTAATTCAAAGGGAAGTAAGCTAACTCTTCTAGTCCATCTCCCACTTGACTGAGGCTGTAGTAAAGGTGAGCTGCTGCTCTTGCTAAACTAGGGGGATTTGGTAGAGAGCGAAAAGTTATCTGTGCTTGTTTAAGATCATCTCGACACGCTTGGAGATATTCTTGAAATTCTTCTAAGAGGTCGTCATCAAAGGGATCTGCGGCTAATTGCTCCATTTGTTCCTCTAAGGAATAGAGAATGGTACAAAGTAGACGATTGACTGGTTGATAGACTAGACGCAGCCATTCTTCGACTTGTTCATCAGCATCTCGCCCTGTTTTCCGTGTAGCTTGGTATTGTTTTTGCGTCGATGCTGTACGCGTGTAGCGATCGCTATTGAATTTTTGAGCCTGATTGCGTAGCTTTTGGTCATAATTAAGACGATTTTGAGTGTCACCCAGAACCTCATACGCGGCATTAATTTGGATAATTTGCTCTTTATCTGCTGTTTTTTGATTGCTATCAGGGTGAAATAACTTAACCAAGCGACGATAAGCTTGCTTAATCTCCGCTTGGCTGGCAGTTGGGCTGACTTTGAGAGTTTCGTAATGATTAGAATCGACCATTCATCTAATTTATCGTTAGCTGACGCTAGCGGCTACCTTTGTCTCTAAATCTTGAAACAACGGTGTACTCAAATATCTCTCGCCAAAACTGGGTTGAATCATCACAATTAAGCGTCCTGCATTTTCTGGACGTTGGGCAACACGAATGGCAGCACATAAAGCAGCTCCGCTAGAAATGCCAGATAATAACCCTTCTTCTTTTGCCAAACGCTGACCGTAGGCGATCGCTTCTTCATCGGTTACAGTAATCACTTCATCAATCAACTCCATCTTTAGCACTTGAGGGACGAAACCAGGGCCAATTCCTTGAATTTTGTGCGCTCCTGGTCGTCCTCCCGATAAAACTGGGCTATTGGCTGGTTCAACAGCGATCGCCCGAAAGCTGGGTTTGCGTGCTTTAATGACTTCTGCAACACCAGTGATTGTACCACCTGTTCCCACTCCTGCCACAATTATATCTACTTCACCATCAGTATCTTCCCAGATTTCCTCTGCTGTAGTTTCTCGATGCACCTTCGCATTGGCTGGATTCCGAAACTGTTGCAACATATAGGCGTGCGGCGTAGTATTAACTATTTCCTGTGCCCGCCGAATTGCTCCACTCATCCCTTCGATTCCCGGCGTTAATTCTAGTTCAGCTCCATAAGCGCGTAACATTGCCCGTCGTTCCCCACTCATGGTGTCGGGCATTGTCAAAACCAATCGATAACCCTTAGCTGCGGCCGCCATTGCTAGGGCAATTCCAGTATTTCCAGAGGTAGGTTCTACCAAAATTGTCTTTTGAGGAGTGATTAACCCTTCTGCCTCGGCGTCATTAATCATGCTCACCCCAATTCGGTCTTTAACTGATGCAGATGGATTCATGCTTTCCATTTTCACTACAATCTGAGCTACACAACTTTCTGCTTGGGGAATATGATTCAACTGTACTAGAGGTGTACGACCAACGATTTCTGTAATGTTACGAGCTATTCGCATAATTTTGTCCTGAGTTATTTATGTATTTGAATTATATGTAGTACATAATGTCCAACTGTCTGAGGGCATCTCGTTTCTCACGCAGATCCTGGAGTGTATACTTTTGTAAAACAGTGTTTGCTACGTGACATGCTTCTTGCCATATTTCTTCTAGCAAGGAGCTGTCTAAATTTTTGGGATCAATGTCTTCTTGATATGTCTGGACATCTAACCCTTCCAAGCATTCCACAATTTCAAAGAGGTTAATTTTTCTGGGTTCTCGTGACAAGAAGTAGCCACCTTTTGACCCACGTTGGCTTTTAACTATACCCCCACGTCGCAAAGTTGCTAGTAGTTGTTCTAGATAGCGATCGGGTATGTCCTGTTGGGCAGCAATTTGTCGGATTTGCATCGGCTCGCCGCTTTCGTAATGCGTAGCCATCTCCAGTAGGGCAAGAATTGCATATTCAGATTTACACGATAGTTCCACAAGCCACAATGAAGAATGAAGGATAAAGGATAAAGGATCAAAATTTTTCATCCTTCACCCTTTCTTAGTATACTCCGGTTAATCACTGGGGTTTATTGATTACTGCCAACAAAAATAAACTCCCCGCCTCATGGCGGGGAGTAACAGAGTTCAAAATTATAGATAGATTCAGATTCTCAGTATTTTAGAAGGTGAAGGTAGTTCTCAGAGTACCAATGATTGCGTCATCAGTATCGCTGTTCTGTCCAGGAGAGGTCAGATATATCACACCAGGGGTAATTGAGATATTATCTGATACGCGATATTTGTAGAAACCTTCAAACTGATATGGTACGTCTCCACCACCGAAACCTGGGCGATTAAGAGCGTAGGGTTGGGCACCTGCAAAAATTCCCAATACGTTACCTTTCTTACCGAAGTCAGGTAAGGCTACCCCAACGCCGTAGCTCCAAACTTCGGCATCATCATTAGCACCAAAACCTGTAACATCGGTGTAGGATACGAAACCGCTGATTGACAGTTTATCGCTGGGTCTGAATGCAGCCGAGACACCGTAGGAATTACTAGAAGATGCGTTAGTTAAAGCGTTGGCTTGTTGAGTACCTACTACAGGTAGACCATCATTTCTGATCCCGCCTGCATCAAATAAAGAACTGCCTGCTCCACTGTAACCGTGAACATACGTAGCAGCTAGAGCAATGCGATCGCCAACTGCAAAGTTCAACTGACCTAAAGCCGCATAATTGCCGTTGAATAAACCTGCGCCCACACCAGGGTTGTTAGCTTCTGATGCTAAGTAACCTACGGTAATTGAGCTAGGTTTGAAAATACTACCACCTTGACCTAGTGGTAAGTTAAGTGCTATGCCTGCACCGCCACCAATCCGATAAATGGGACTTTCAGAGGCAAAGGAAGACAACGCACCATTACCACCATCGGTTTTGTCGAAGAAGTAAGGATTGTTAACAGCAGCGTAATGACTGTGTTGTCCACCAGCAGCAGCTAGGTAAACTTGAGCTGGGCCGATTGGAACTTCATAGGTCAAGCGATCTATTTCGACGCTGTTGTTACCAGTGCTACCGATTTGGAATGTTTGAGTACCTTCAGCAGTAGTTAGCTGATTACCAGCATTATCTTGAAATGCGAAGCCTAAAGCATTACCAGCTGCCAAGCGAGTGTGTAAAACGTCTCTACCTGTAAAGCTAGTTTGCAAGTCTAAACGAACTCTGTCTTGGAAAACAGTGTTGTTGGAATCGCCACTGCCATCGCCAAAAACATCCGTTACAGCAAAAATTGCTTCACCAACTAGTTTTGTGGTGGTTGAGAACTGATTTGCCTCCAACTCGGCGGTACGCGCTTCTAGAGTATCTACGCGACCCCGGAGAGTTGCCAGTTCTGCAGAAAATTCTTCTTGCAACCTTTGTAAGGTAGCTAAATCTTGTTTTGTTACCAAATCAGCTGTTGCTGTGGCGATTAATTCGTTCACCCGATCCAAACAGGCGTTTAAACCAGCAGCAAATTCATAACGGGTTAATGCGCGATTACCGCGATACGTGCTGTTGGGATAACCAGCAATACAACCATAGCGCTCAACTAAGGACTGCAACGCTTGGAACGCCCAGTCTGTTGGTTGAACATCGGAAAATTGAGATACCGATGTTACTTGAGACTGGGAGTTGTTTTGGTTGCCTTCGTTGCTGTAGCGGTTAATTTGGTCTAGGGTTGCTTGAGCAAATATTTCTGGCTGCTGGGTGGGGTCTGTTACCCCTGGTTTTGCTGATGATACTTCTGCGGTGGTATTTGGAGCTGCAATTGCTGTTGCTGAAACTAACAAAGTTGCTCCCAAAACTGCTGGACTAACCACCAGGGATCTCCATAAGAGATTAGACATATTTACCTTTTCTCCTCACACCTTGTATAGATAGATCGTGTTCGCCGCACTTAAAATTCTTAAAAATGCGATGTCTGGTTAAAACCTGTGGATGAGGCATCGTTGCCGATACTACAATTTTAGTTTTTGCAAGGCTAATAACTGATTAACTTATCGTTAAAGTTATATGGAATTAACTTATGCAAAAACACAGCCTCATAGCTTATGATTATAAAACCTCTGATTCATATCGCAAGACCGAAGCGATCGCCTCAACAACTGTCACACGTATTTACCTAAAATACTCTTGTCATGAGTAGGGTTTAGGGTATTGATTCATTCCCACTTACAGCTAAAATGCTGAAAGCTTCAATACTCAGCACTTTGGGGAACCCTTAGAAATAAATATCCAATTTTACCGAATCAAAAGGACTTTCATCTTTTCCTACCCCCTGCCCTAAAAGCGATGGGATATTTATTTGGAAATCCCTGACTGGGAGCAGTCATTTAACTAATTTGAGAAATCACTCCTGCTAAATCAAAGTCATTCTGCGTTAACCCACCTGCATCATGTGTTGTGAGAGTAATCTTGACTTTGTTATAAGAAATCTCTAAGTCTGGATGATGTCCTGCTGATTCAGCAGGCTCAACCAATTTATTTACAAATTCAATTGCTGCGATAAAATCTTTAAATTTACGGGTGGTCTGTAACTTAGACCCTTCAACGCTCCAACCAGAGAGAAGGCTTGTCTGTTGTTGAATTTCTGTGTCAGTTAGTAGTTGTGCCATATCAAAAACCCATCTATAGCCTTTGTCACATCTGAAAAGCAGAAGAAAAACAAACCTTAATTTCTTGATCCTAAACTTTGCTGATTCCGGTCTTACACCTTTATTATGTGTGGCTCTAGTCAGAAATAAAACATATAAGCTCTATTAATAGATAAGTGATTACTCACTTTCACATTAGTCAATATTAATGAAATATACTTTTCTTTTTTTAGTAAAACTTTTCAGTTATTTACATTAACTCTAGACCAATACAGTAAAAATGCAGCAATGCCGCATCTTTACTATTCAATAATTTTCACTAAAAATCTTTAACCCCAGCGTATTGAACTTATAGATAGAGATAAGATAAAAGCTACCCATAAAAAACTATCCGCTCTGATTTAGATCGGATGATCTAAGTCAGAGCGGTCTAGCGGGTCTTCAGGTTGCAACCAGACTGCCGGAAGGATCTTCTAGCTTAGCCTAGCTACTTGAGCTAACTTAGTCTCTCAAAATGACTAAGACTAACTTTTAAAGAACAGCCCCGGCACACAGCCGGCTAACTGCAACCTGATGACCCATGCATTTACTACTTTCAATCATGGGCATCACCTCCTTGTTGCCTATGCGGCTTTATTCTCAAAAAGGCAGAGCTTATTGCTCTGAGCTTGTAACCTTGAATCAATATAACACATAAATTTAGAGATTTTAACTATAGTTATAGAAAACCCCCGCTTTTTGGCGGGGGTTTGTTGAATATTAAAACGATGAAAGAAAGCTCAGTGGGATAAATTCATCGTTCAAAATTTGTGATTCTTAGAGAGCGTTACCACGTGGTAGTACCTCTTCAGGGAATACAAATTGTTCGTGA
>NZ_JCACKM010000160.1:0-15373 GCF_059505385.1 Desmonostoc vinosum | reverse complement strand
GCGAAGCGGTAGCGAGTCCTCGAGCGTCAGCGGTAGCGAGGTACGAGCGTCAGCGGTAGCGAGGTACGAGCGTCAGCGTTAGCGACGCAGGAGCGTCGCGTCATTACGAATTACGTTAGCGCAGCGTTAGCGAGTCCTCGATAGCGTTAGCGTTAGCGACGCAGGAGCGTCGCGTCATTACGAATTACGAATTATTTAATCTCCCGCAAGTGTCCGTGTATAAATTTCTTGACCTTGGGCATCAAAGAGGAAAAGAGACTGGTTCGCGTTTTCAGCGATGACGGCTAGTGCTTCTCGTAGGGTTTGTAAATGATTGCTAACTTCGATGGAGGTACTTGAGTTTTCAGGATCGGCATTAGCGATGCTATTTTGCACTACTTGGTCATACTCTGGAGTTAACTGTACGATAATTCCTTTGTTGTTGATGTTAAAGCTGCAAATCCGAATTCCGTTAACACAAGTTTTTTCTAAGTCAGTGCGAGTTTGTTGTAAATTTCCGATGATTTGGAGTTTTTCTTGCGCTTGTTTGAGTGCAGTTGAGTAAGGTGTAATCAAGGTTTGAGCTTGATTGTAGTATGAGCTATCACCAGAAATTTGTTTAGCTGTTTGCAAAGCTTGTTCCCAGTAGGTGACTGCTGCTTGCCATTGATGTTGTTGTTCATAGGTTTTAGCAACTTTGGCATTGCTAATGGCTTGTTGGTAGGCTTTAGCAGCTAATTGTTCTTTGGTGGCGCGATCGCGTGCTGCTGCTAATTTAGGTTTATATTCTGCTAATAGCTTTTGGGTTTCTTGGTAGGCTGGGCTAGTTCGGGGAATGGCATTTAAAGCATTAACTGCTAACTGCCAAGTAGATTGCACTTTTTGAAAATCTCTCAACGATTTGGCAGTGGCTGCTTGTTTTGTCGCAGTGCTAGCTACAGCTTTTGCTGCTGAGAGTTTTTTCAACCATTTTTCCTCTCCCAACATCTGTTGATTTACAGTGAGTAAATTAATCCGATAATCCAGTAATTTTGCTTGTACTAACTCATAAAGCTCGCTGTTGGGACTGATTGCCTCTAATGGTGCGATCGCCTGTCGCCACAGATGTTGTCTAGCTTGCAACTCTTCTAGAGAATTTACAGGAGCTTGAATTTTTTGTGCCGCTAAGGCAGCCACATCCAACGCCTTTACCACCTGGTTAATTTTTTCTGACTGTCCAGACAAACTTGTTTTTAGTTCCTCTGCTTGCTGGTAACGAGTAGACCAACCAGGGACATTTGTCAAGTCTGTACTCACTGCCTCCAATTGCTGTTGCACCAGTAGCAATTCCTTTTGGGACTTAGCACGTTGCATCAGTCGTCTAGATTCGATTTTGAATTGCTCAGCAACTTGTATTTCTTTACACTCTAACAGCACACAAGGGCGAGTCAGCAAATAGCCACCAGCACCGAAAACAACACTTACCACCAAAGCTGCACCCAGCAAAATCGGTTTAACTTGGTGTACAGGCTTTTTCGGCAACAAATTCGGCGCATCGTCGAAAAACGGATCAAACGCGATCGCTTCTTCCTCCCCTGTTTCCTCCTCTACCGGATCAACTAAGGGGGGGAAGATTATGGAAGATGAGGATGAGGGAGATGAGGAGGATATCTCCGCGTCCTCTTCCCTCTTTGCGTCCCCCTTCGGGTTCGCAGTCGCCTGCGGAGGGAAACCCTCCCGCAGCGCTGTCTCACCGCGTCCCCGCGTCCCCGCGTCCTCTTCCCCCAGTCCCCTCGGCTTCACTGTGAGTAAACATTGAGCATAGGGGAGTTTTTCACCAAAAACTCTTAGGTAACATTGCACCTGTTGTTCTCGATGGGGTGTTAGAGATAAGAGTACTTCTTCAAATACTGCAAAGACTATCTGTCTATTAACTATCAAATCTGATGGATGTTGGGTTAAGATCATTAACCCGTCTTTATTGACGGCACATTTAACCTCGAAGACTTCAGCAGATGGTACTTCTGCAAACAATTGTTCTTGCAAAGTTTTGGCTAACATCTGTAAGTCTTCCTGCTGGACTGCTACTTTCATAGAGCGTTCCCGCTGATATTCGATATTGTTTTTCTTATCTGTGAGGATACAAGATGAACTTTTGGGGTTTGTTGAATGCAGATGCACAGTTTAATCAACCACAGCCTGAGAATCAGATCGACCAACTTTCTAACACAAATTCTGACTTTTCACCAAAAATTATCAGAGTGGTAATTGTTCGCTCTGCTACATTTTTTTTATCGCTAGATCAAAAATTAAAAAATTCAACTCCCAATAGAAATTACAAGTAAAAAATGGGAATAATATGATTTTTGGTCTTTATAGCGTGGGCACTGTTGACAATTTAACAATCAGAGTTTGAAAAAATACTTAATAGTGCTTACCTAAAAAAATTGCTAGTTTCGTATTAGTAGTTACAAAATTATCCCATGATTAATAAAATACTGGGATATCAAAGGTTATTGACAAAAATGCTAATTATCATCCATACAAGCAAATTTACTGAGGAGATTGATTAAGTTTTTACACTTGGCATAAACTGGTTAGCTATATAAATTAATTTGCCTAACTTACCAAATTGGATAAAATTAAACGGTGAAAAATAAATTTTTATAGCTGTCCAAAGCTGAGTTTTGCGATTAAAGTGCTGAGAAAGATAGCAATAGCTAAATGTTTTGAAGTGTAAATACAAGGTGTATCGATGGATTTATTAGAGTACCAAGTTAAAGAATGGTTTAGTAAAATAGGCATACCCGTACTGCCTTCTCAACGAATTGACCATCCTACAGATTTGAAACGGTTAAAAATTCGCTATCCAATTGTACTAAAATCTCAAGTACATGCAGCAGAACGAGCAAAGGCAGGCGGAGTAAGGTTTGCAGAAACGACAATCGATGCGATCGCAGCTGCTCAAACTATCTTCAATTTATCAATTTGGGGTGAGTTGCCAGAAGTATTACTCGCAGAAACTAAATACGAAGCCAACCAAGAATTTTCTTTAGCAGTAGTTTTAGATACAGCTGCCTGCCGCCCAGTGCTTCTAGGTTGCAAAGAAGCAAATATCGACTGGGAATCAGCAGGGGAAAAAATGCACCATATTGTGGTAGAGCAAGAATTCTCACCATTTTATGCCCGCCGATTAGCTCTGAAAATGGGCTTGCAGGGTAATTTGATGCAGTCGGTAAGCAGCGTTGTGGAGAAGCTATACCAATTGTTTGTCCAGAAAGACCTAGACTTGGTAGAAATCAATCCCCTGGCGGTTAGTGCCTCTGGTCAAGTTATGGCCCTCAATGGTAAAGTCAGCGTTAACGAACGAGCAATTAAACGTCATCCAGACATTGTTGAGATGGCAGCAAAAATAGTCAGTCGTCATCCCAGTGGTCAGATTAATGGCATTTACAGTAACTGGAATGGCTCGCAAACGCAAGGTAAAATTGGCGTTCTAGGTAATGGTGCTGGTTCAGTGATGACAACTTTGGATTTAGTTGCCAATGCAGGCGGCAAACCTGGTATCTGTATAAATCTTAGACACAGTTTTCTGACAGATACCACACCATCGACATTTTGCGATCGCTTAGATACAAGTTTAAAAATCCTGTCCGCAGATCAAAGCATTCAAACAATATTGATTAACTTTTTAGGCAACATTCCTCAAGTAGAGGAAGTTGCACAAGTGATTGCGAAATTTGTTCAGCAAGAAAATACCCCAGTGAGATCACCTTTACGCAATGGCAGCAAAAACCATCGCCAAACTCATATACCATCATTAGTTGTCCGTCTTGCTGGTTCTGAGTTTGATGCTGCTAGGAAATATTTAGCAACACTCAAAACCTCCAGCCATACATTGGTATTAGTAGAAAATTTAGATGAGGCAGTAAAAGAAGCAGTGCATCTTGCTCAGC
This sequence comes from Desmonostoc vinosum, assembly GCF_059505385.1. Taxonomy (NCBI): domain Bacteria; kingdom Bacillati; phylum Cyanobacteriota; class Cyanophyceae; order Nostocales; family Nostocaceae; genus Desmonostoc; species Desmonostoc vinosum. Next base: position 11,459 of record NZ_JCACKM010000160.1, on the reverse strand, counting down.
CCATTGTTTCTCAAGTCTAATGGTGGAGCAAAGGATTATTTTGCACAACCAATAACCTCTGTAGAGACGCTTCCAAAGGGCGTCTCGACGCTTATAAATAATTCTTAGGAAATTTTCATGATTTTATCAGGGCTAATTCAGGGCGATCGCACATGCTAGTGATTAGCTAAATTGGTAATTGGATTTTGAAAAAACGATATTTTTTACAAGCTAGTGCAGCAATAGTTGGCACAGTATGGTTGTCGCATCATTTAACTGGGAGATCGCGAGTTATGGCAACCAAAAATGAGTTTGAAATCACCAAAAATGATCAAGAATGGCGTAAGATTCTAACACCAGAACAGTTTCGCGTACTGCGTAAACATGAAACTGAACGTGCCGGCACCAGTCCACTCGATAAGCAGTATGCCAAAGGTACTTATGTGTGTGCTGCTTGTGACTTACCATTATTTATATCTGCAACCAAATTCAATAGTGGTACGGGCTGGCCGAGTTTTTACGCACCTATCGATAGGGCAATTGGCACATCTGTAGATAAATCATTTTTTATGACCAGAGTTGAAATACATTGCCGTCGCTGTGGTGGACATCTGGGTCATGTATTTGACGATGGCCCTGCACCCACAGGCAAACGTTACTGTATGAATGGGGTCGCAATGAAGTTTGTAGCGAGGTGAGATTTTGGTACTAGGCGATCCTGGAGATATCAGGAAACTCCTGTTATGTGCCTATTTCGCTTTTCATTCAAAGCTAATATGCTCAGATTTATATGTCGGTGGCTCGACATGAATTACAATCCTTACAGGGCTGAAGCGTTCTGCTAATCGGCTTTCTACTTCTTCGGTAATGCGGTGGGCAGTTTCTACATCTGGTGCATCGACTATTAGATGCATTTCAATAAATACCTGGCGACCTAAAACACCGCGAGAAGCGATATCATGACAGTTAATTACACCAGGTACAGAAGTTGCGATCGCATGTATTGCTTCTGGTGCGATCGCTATTTGATCTACAAGCCAAGGTAAATTATCTTTTAATACTGACCAACCACTCCAAAAGACCAACAAAGCAACCGGAAAAGCTAAGGCCACATCCAGCCATTGATAACCCAACCAAACGCCAATTAAACCGCCAATTACCGAAATTGTCACCCAAACATCGCTCATCGTATGAGTAGCATCAGCAATTAAAATTGGGCTACCCACTTGATGCCCTACACGACGTTCGTAAAAGGCTACAAAAATATTTACACCCAGCACAATTAGTAATAACCATAACTCTGTTGGGGAAATTTTTACAGGTTCACCACCTTTGATAATTCGCTCAATAGCTCCTTGAAGGATTTCAAAGCAAGCTATTCCTAGAAACGCAGCAATTCCCAAAGCTCCCACCGCTTCAAATTTTTGATGTCCATAAGGATGTTCGCGATCGGGTTGCGGGGAAGAAAACCTACTAGCAATTAATCCTAAAACGTTGTTAGCGCTATCTGTAACACTATGTAAAGCATCAGCTAATAAGCTTAAAGAACCCGTCCCAAATCCCACAACTGCTTTTAATCCCATGACAAACAGATTGAGTATTAAGGTAATAATTAAAACCTTTTGTACGGCAGCGCGATTATCGCTAGTCATAGAGTTTTTACACAAAGATCTATGACTTCTAATGTAAAGCTCAAGATACCAATTATTTCGACATAGGGTAATAATTACAAAGAAAGGGAACAAGGAACAGGGAACAGAGAACAGAAAGTGTCCTGTTTATTGTTTCCTAAAATACTTTAATTCTGGGTTTAAAAAATATGTTTTTCTCGCGCTTCGCGTCTGTAAAAACGGTGTTCTTGTTAAATATCCTGTTTTTAAGCAGGGGTTTTCCTTATTAAGCGTTAAGCGCGATACACTGAAGCTCAACGAAGTGTTCCCTGTTCCCTCCGAAGAATTATTTTGATTACCCAATTCCAGTAACATAAAAGATTATCAAGAAGTTTTAATCAAGAGCTAATGTCTTCAACTCCTTTGACACTCAACCTCATTGAAGGTTCTATCTCTTTTAGTTTTTCACCTCAAGCAGCACGGGAATTAAAAGCAGCAACTGATGAACTCATGGAACGCTTGAAAGCTGTTGCCACTAAATCTACTCCTAGCAGCAAAGCTACTCCCCAGCGTCCTTTAGAATATCGTTACACTGGTGAGATATTTCTAGAAATTTTCTGCAATCCTAATATTTGGCCAACTCCCTTCGCGGCAAAAGTCCTGCTGACTGTCCGCGATGCTAGCATCCGCTTGACTACAGAAGCTGAACTTACCCGCATCGTTGAAGATATTAACCAGTATTTAGAGCAAGTGGGATAGATAAAAATCACCGGGATAGTTCAAAATATCGAACTACCCCGGTCAGGGAAATTACGCACTATACTCAAGCTGTAGCATCGGATATACACAACAACTGACTTCGATGCGTTTACTAGATTGAAAAGTTGTATAAATCAGACTCTAATGCTTGCGTGTTAATAGAAAATCAAAGATTCTGGATTGGGTGGTGTACTCGTCAAAACCAAAAATTATTCCTCAGATTTGGCTTTGAGTTGCCGATGGTAAAATCCATAGATAAAATATAAACTCCTGCTCCAAAACCCTACATTCAGCATCACCCATTGGTTAGTCGTTGTCCCACTCTTCACGACCAATCAGATCGCCAATGCGATCGCGTAATAAAAAGTCACATTTCTCTAACTCACATTCAACGCAAACCCACTCTCTCGCTGGGATGTATTGGCAGAGTGTATATATTGGCTGCTGTCTGCTGACCATTCCCTTTTGCACCAGTCGGCGTGCTTCGTCTTGAATCACATCCAGAGAGTAGTAATTTATAGAAGGCACCGTATTCACACTCATTGTTTTACTCACAAATTTACACGTAGATAGTGTTCCCGGTATTCATTGGGAACAAACATGACAAGGACTATACTTGTGGCTAGGGTTTTGTAGTTTGCTATACGGAACTAGTTTCATTTTGACGTTATACACCCTAAAATTATCTAAAGAAATGTTAAAAAAGTCAACGTTTCCTGACATTTGCTCAAAATATGCTTCATTCCAGAATATCAGAGTAGTTAACTTAACTTGCTAGGCTAGCTATGTGAATTGTACTTAACAAGTCTCAAGCGCTTGATAGTTATCAAGTTTTAGACCGAATTGAGCTGATGTTGATGGTTCATATGGCGATCGCTAATGTAAGAAATAATGATCAGTAGACTCTTTCTAGAGCTAGTGGTAGTTGGCCCAAGCAAAGCAAACTAAAAATATTTGGTGAGAGCCGGAGTATAAACTAATGCAAAGTACAAGGGCTAACCTACACCATGAAAGCTTTTAGTTTGATATCCATTAACAATTTTTTAAACAAATTCACTTTTTCTGAGACACTCACGCAGAAGAGTTGGTGCATGGAAGTGCTGAGTGAAGAGATGAGGGAGACGCGGGGACGCGGGGACGCGGAGAATAACCAGTCCCCAGTCCCCAGTCCCCAGTCCCCAGTCCCCAGTCCCCTGCCACATACCCAACTACTGAACCCTCAAGCATGTATAGTCACATTAAAACAGACGCGATTCCGTGACGTCTGTAAAGTGATGATCTGATTTCTAGATGTCAATTGTTCTGAGGTTACATTGTTGTCTAAGTTACTTATTGTGCAAATTGCTCATCATCTTCATCTATGTTGTCTTCTAACGCTGCTAAACTTTCCGGCGGACGCTCATGCTTAAGTTGATTCAACAGACTCAGCACTTTAGTACCCCGTTCAATAGAACGGTCTTCGATAAAAATTACCTCTGGTGTGCGACGTAGCCTGACTCGTGCGCCAAGTTCACTGCGAACATAACCAGTCGCTGACTTTAAGCCGGCCATTGTTTCTTCCTTAGCCTGCTCTGTACCATAAATACTGACGTAGATTTTGGCGTGTTGCAGATCGCCGGAAACGTCAACATCGGTAACACTCACCATTCCCGTACCCACACGGTCATCCTTAATACCGTTGAGCAGCATTTGGCTAACTTCCCGTTTGATTAATTCAGCAACGCGGGAAATGCGGCGATTTGTAGCCATAAAAATTTCGCCTCCTCACAGAGGTTGTACACATCAATAAAATGCAAGTTTGGCGATAAATTTACTTGGCGCTTGCAACGCCAAGCCCCATCCTAGATTGTACTCAAGCCCAGCATTGCGCGTAGGGTAAGAGCAACAAACACTAGGCTACCCACAAATAAACCCAACATAGCAATTAAGGTAATTGGGCGCTTAAATAATGGCATTAATGGTGCAAATGTATTCACCAATACGCCTAAGAGTACAGTAACAAAATAGCGGGGGTAGCGAAAGACGTTATCCCAAAATCCGTCAAACATTTGAATATATGCTGCCTTGTTATGGAGTTACGCTTGTTTTGATATGGTAGATCTATTTAATTGTAATCTATGTGGTTAGCAAAATACTCAGTTAATATAAAATATAGTTCGTCAGTTATATTAGCTATATTTACTCGCGATTATTTTAATTAAATCATCAGGAAATGGTAAGTCAAATTCCTCAGCAAGCTTGCACGCGTCCATTTTTAAAGTGGGCAGGTGGCAAAGGTAGATTGATTCAGCAGTATCTTCGCTATTTTCCCAAGAATTACAAGACTTATTATGAACCGTTTTTAGGTGGAGGTGCTGTTTTTTTTCATCTCCAGCCAACCGCTTCAATTCTGACTGATATTAATACTGATTTGATAATTACTTATTGCTGTGTTAGGGATAATGTCGAAGAATTAATCTGCTTATTAAAAGAACATAAATCCCGCCATAATAGAGATTATTATTATAGTGTACGTTCTAGTAATACAGATTCTAATTTAGAAAAAGCTGCTCGGCTGATTTATTTAAATAAAACATGTTTTAATGGTCTTTATCGGGTTAATTCACAAGGTAAGTTTAATGTGCCTTTGGGGAGGTACCATAATCCTAATATCTGTGATGAAGATTCGCTGCGAGCAGCTTCGGTAGCACTTTCTCAATCTGAAATTAAACAAGCTGATTTTGCAGATATGCTAAATCATACAATGAGTAGTGATGATTTTGTGTTCTGCGATCCACCTTATTATCCTATCAGTAATACCAGTTATTTCACTGGCTATAGTCGATATTCTTTTGATGCCAAAGACCAAGAACGTTTACGAGATACTTGTGCTGAACTAGCAAGTCGTGGTGTCAAAGTTATGATCTGTAATTCTAATTGCGAATTTATTAGAGACTTATATAACGAAATTAACTTTAAGATTCATTTAATCGAAGCAGCACGCTCGATAAATTCTAATACGAAAAAAAGAGGATTAATTTACGAATTACTGATTACGTCGTATTAAAAATCTTTATTTGCCCAAGCAATAAATCGATCTAAACTATGAACTGCTAATAAATTGTGATTATATTTAACTTGTTGCTTCAGCCATTCGACTGCTCCTTCTCTCATCCCTTCACCTCCTATCACTACAACCGTTGGTGCTGGATAAGAGTCTTGAATATTTAAGTTCAAATAGGGAAATTTCTCATCCACAGAACCTCCACTTTCTTGCCATTTACACTCAATAATTAGTCCAGATGGCTTGCTAGGTATTCCAACTACATAAAAGTCAACTTTGAGGACAGTTTGATAAATTCCCGCACCAATATAGACCTGCTTAGCATACCTTTTTGGTAATAGGTTAGCAGTTAATAAAAATTCTTCGCTGACATGGTTTCCTACTTGGAAGTAACCATGTAGCCTCAAAATTGTTTCGACATTACTTTCTAAAATTTTCCCTGCTTGGTTTGCTCGTCCGCCTTGAGTCAGAGCCATTCCTGCTTCCTCTGCCAAAAGTCTCACTTATTATAGGATTCCACGGAAGTTGCAGTAAATGGTTAATTGCTTAATATGAATTTTTGATTTTATTTGTCACATTAAGTTTGAGGGGTAAGAGAACAAACCACAGAGGCACAGAGAAAAGTGCAATCTTGGGGTCTCCCCAAGTAGAGGAACTTTTCAAGACAGAGAACTCAGGGGAGGGAAAGAGAGATTATAAAACTTGGTATGTAGCTGAGAATGAGGACTAAAGTCCTGACTACGAACTTATTTACTTAACAAAGGAAAATTTGGTACTTGTGTACTAAATACAAATGTATTAATAATCGGAATATAAATAAAGTTATTGATTATAAATCATCGTATTTGTGATCAAGTTTGCAGTGTTTAGGATTGTATTTGGATGATATTAGCTATTTTGCTTTAGCCTGTTTGAATTTCAGTATGACCATTACGAATAGCCCATGCTATTTCTAGGAGTTGAGTCCAGCGCTTTTGCAATTGTTTTGGTGTACATTTTAAGGCTTTAGCGATCGCCTGATCACTTTCGCGTGCAGTTTTCATCTGCAAAATTTGCTGTTGCTGTTCTGTGAGTTGACTCAAAAACACTTCCCACTGCTGCGAAGATAGACCCAACTTTTGCTCTAAACCCGCGCCTAACCATTGATGTACCAATTGCCATTGATGTTGCTTGGCAAATTTTTCCACATGGTATTTAAAACGCTGTTGCAGATAGTCGCGCTGACGGCTGGTGAGACCGAGAATTTGGTCAATTTCTGGTGCTGAAAGGTCTTGGAGTTTGAGAGTTAGGTAGTCCATACAGTCAGACTGACCTTGAGACTCTAAGTATTTCATTAACTCAGTGATGACGCGATCGCGTTCTGATTCCTCGGAGGGATCAAAATTAGCTTGGGCAATCATTTGCGATCGCAGTTGTTGCACCGCCGAGTTACGCTGGTAAGATTCTCCATCCTCACCCTTAGCAGACTCCACCGCCATTTCAATATCCACAGTTGTTTCTTGTGGCTGACGACGAGCAAAACCTTGAGCGCGGAGAATAATCAATTGCTGATTGGCACCACCAGGTAAATTGATGCGGCGTTTGGCGTATTGCTCGCTAAATGCCATGTATTCCGCTAATTGCAACTGAGTACGCGGTGTATAATCTTCCGGTAGCTCGTTTTCTCTGCGGAAAGCTTTGATAGCTTCGATATAAAAGGCTTGGAGGAAATCTTCAATCAGGTTGTAACGAGCCTCAAAGCCCAAATCAGAGCCTGATATAGTGACGTGACGGTAAACCATAGCACCTAAATTACTATGTAATTCCACCCGTCCTTGTCTTGATCCCAGTTGATAGTAGCGGAGGCATTTTTGGAGACGATGCCTGCCTAAAGTAATCTGCCAAGACTTGATTTGTCCAGATGTTTGAATGCGGGAGCTTTTATCGCAAATACGTTTTACTTCTTTAGCTATGCGATTGGCGACAGCTTGGACACACCTGGGGCCTGCTTTGACTTGGGCTTGCATTTCTTGACACAGCGAACCGATTAAAGTTTCAGTACTGTTGGCTGACAATTCCTCGGCCGAGATGTAGTTATCAAAAGCAGGTGTAGAGTTCGGTAGATTTACAAGATTAGCTTTCATGACTTTTCCACAGAGGTATTGCACCGTAATTAAAACGCAGACACAGCAATTAGAGACAGTTTTGGCTGAAACATCTTCTGGTATTCGTCCATCAAGATTCGCCGCATGTACTGCTTACTTATAAGGTTCATATATTAAGACTGTAAGAAATCCTAAAAAGTTACAGGCATGGCTGTGTGTCGGTTTTTTCACAAGCCACTAAATCGACGCTGGCACATAAGCATCTACCATTAATTCAAAGTGCTAAAATTCCTTTGTGTGCCGACTTTTGCTACTGTCCTGTTCTACCTACTGCGATCGCTTTTAATTATGACGATTTTAAAACTGGAGTTTCTTTTATGACATTCTCCGAAACTGGGGGATGCGCTTGTGAAGTATGATTTTTATACCCACGCTGTTGCTGTTTCCCAGCCTAAACCCCGTCTTGTAATCATTGGTTCATCTCCTGTCAAATCTAAAATAGTAGACACCTCATACGTAGGTTCCTCGCCAGTATCTACAATGACATCTACCAAGTTATCCAAACAATCAAATAACTCCACCCGTGAGAGAATAGATTCTGGGCTGACTGCCAGCATTCCATCACCTGTTTCATCTGGTGGCAAATGTGCTGAAGTTGAAATAATCGGATTGCCCAACGCTGCCAGCAACGCCAAACACACATTATGATTTGGCACACGAATCCCAGTAGTTTTGCGCTTAGGATTTTGCACCAATCGCGGTACTAACTTGGTAGCTGGTAGCAAAAACGTGTATGGCCCCGGTATTAGGCGCTTCATGATCCGATAGGCTGTGTCACTTACGAAGGCATAAGTAGCCACATTTGAGAGCGAGGGACATAAAAATGTCAGTGGTTTATCGTTTGCTAGCTGCTTAATTTGCCGCACTCTTTCCACCGCCGACTTAGCATTTAAATCGCAACCGATCGCATAAACTGTATCAGTAGGGTAGAGCATGACTGCGCCACTAGAAAGCGCCGACTTTATTTCCTCTATTCGGCGAATTTGAGGATTATCCGGATGAACTGGGAATATTTTTGCCATGGGACACGGGGAAGGGGACTGGGGACTGGGGAGATGTGGTTCGACTTCGCTCACCAACCGGGGGATGGGGGAGACGCGCTTACGCGGTGAGACAGCGAGTAAAGGAGGGTTTCCCTCCGCAGGGGACGCGGGGACGCGGGGACACGGTGAATGACAAATGACAAATGACAAATTTCTCTCTATGAGTAAAATAGCTTATCTTCAATGTCCGACTGGAATTTCTGGTGATATGTGCCTGGGAGCTTTGGTAAGTCTGGGTGTTCCTGTGGAGTATTTGAGCGCAAAACTCAATGGGTTAGGAATTGAAAAGGAGTATCAGTTAAGAACAGAACTTGTCCATCGCAATAGCCAACAGGCGACTAAAGTTCATGTCGATTTGGTACACGAGCATCACCACCATCATGAACATGAACATCATCACCATCATGTGCGCCACCTGCCAGAAATAGAGCAGATGATTCTCAAAGCAGGGTTGCCATCACGAGCAGAGGCTTGGAGTTTGGCGGTTTTCCGACAGCTAGCAGTGGCAGAAGGGGCTGTACATGGCATCGCGCCAGAAAAAGTCCACTTCCATGAGGTGGGTGCTGTGGACGCAATTGTCGATATTGTTGGTACTTGCTTGGGGTTGGATTGGTTGGGTATTGAGAGCAATGAGCAAGGATTGCCTTTGCTGTACTGCTCAGCTTTTCCGACAGGCGGGGGAACAGTACGCGCTGCACATGGGCAGATGGCGGTACCAGTACCAGCAGTGCTGAAGTTATGGGAAATGCGGGGTTGTCCAGTTTACAGTAATGGCATTGAACGAGAACTAGTGACACCAACAGGAGCTGCAATCGCCACTACTTTAGCGCAAGAATTTGGTGCGCCACCTGCAATCACCATCAAGCAAGTGGGATTGGGAGCAGGTTCTCTCAATTTACCCATTCCCAATATATTACGCCTCTGGTTGGGCGAACACACAAATACAAAATCCGATTTTGCGAATTCTCAAGATACTAGCCCCTCTCTGGAGACTATATCAGTACTAGAAACCCAAATTGATGATTTAAATCCGCAGGCGATCAGTTACGTGTTTGAGGCATTATTTCACGCTGGTGCAGTAGACGTTTTTACCCAACCCATAGGAATGAAAAAATCTCGCCCAGGGATTTTACTGACTGTAATTTGTCATCTAGAAAATTTACTTAACTGTGAAGCAGTTCTATTCCGCGAAACTACTACTTTAGGAATTCGGCGAACAACTGGACAACGCGCCATCTTACAACGAGAAATTCAACAAGTGGAAACCGAATATGGTAAAGTGCGCGTCAAAGTTGCATGGCAAGGACAACCACAAGCAAGATCTCTGGCTAACGTACAACCAGAATACGAAGATTGTGCAGAACTAGCGCGAAAACACAATATTCCGTGGCGCGAAATTCAACGCTTAGCACTACAGAATTGGTATTTGGGGAACGGGGAATTGGCAAAAGGTTTTTCTAGCTTAATTGTGTAATTTGTTACGTTAAATTCTGACAATAGAGAGTGAGTAGTCGGGAAATAGGCAAATAAGTACGTAGTAAGCACTTTAGTGCTTACTACGTACTAGTTAAAGTTACTGGGACAGACCACTAGCCTTTTAAACTCTTTAAAAAAATATTCATTTATAAGAAGAAACAGTAAATCTACTGAGATTGAGTAGCCCTGTTAACTTTTAGTGATTAACATGGGAAGATATAAATTACACATTTATATTTACGCAGTATAGAGGAATTCTCTTAAATAACCCATTCTGCTGTTTTGATCATTGGAGGCTTATGTTGATAAGTTTATCCCGTAGCTATTTAGAAAGATTTTTTATAAAAATTCATAATTGCTTTTACGAAAATTATAAAGGACTGACTAAAAACCCTAGATGGCTTTTAATGCGTAAAATTGCACGATTTAAAATCATGCAAAAACTGATGATATATTTATCGCCATCTGCAAATAAATCATATGTGCTAGGGATCAATGAAAAAAATACTTATTTTCCAGATGTAAATGTAGATGCTGCTGTCAATATCTTGAAAACCGAAGGATTATATTTAGGTATAAATTTACCTCAAGATATGGTGAAAGAAATAGTAGCGTTTGCTAAATCAACAACTTGCTATGGAAATAGAAAACCCAGCTTGGGTTTTCATTATCATCAGAAACAACAAGCACAACAAAAATCAGGTAAAAAGTTTGTAGTTGGTGGTTATTTTAACACAGCTTTACTCTGTCCAGCTATTAAAAAACTCCAAAATGACCCAAAATTATTAGCGATCGCTGCTAAATATTTAGAAGCAAAACCAGTACATCAAGGTAATTTAATGTGGTGGAGTTTTGCAGGCGAAAAAACACATGATCAACAAAGTCAAGCCGCTCAATTTTTTCACTATGATCTAGATGATTATCGATTCTTAAAATTTTTCTTTTATTTAACAGATGTCAATGAACAAAGCGGCCCTCATGTCTGCGTTCGTGGTAGTCATCAAAAAAAGAAACTCTCGCATCTTTTAGTACGTAAACGAGAAACAGATCAAGATATTATCGATTATTACGGCATAGAATCATTAGTTAATATTTGTGGCAAAGCCGGTTCTGGGTTTGCAGAAGATCCGTTTTGTTTTCATAAAGGCAACACTCCTACTCATCAAGACCGCTTAATATTACAAATAGAATTTGCCAGAACTGACTACGGTATGCAGCATGACCTGCGACCAACCTCTATACTGAAATATATTCAGTAATTTGCGAAAAATTACTGAATATATTTCAGAAACATCTTAAAATTTAAGTATAAAACTATATTTTTTATTAATTCTCATTCCCCCTGCTCCCGCTTTCAAGGGTAGGTTTTTCATATTCAGTCTGAAAAAACCTATTTTTTCGTTCC
>NZ_JCACKM010000159.1:0-15453 GCF_059505385.1 Desmonostoc vinosum | reverse complement strand
AGGCAGAGACTTGAGTCTCTGACGGTTCAAGTATTTTTGCAAGAAGTCTAATATTCCCAAATTGTTAAGAAATTGGAAATACAAGTATTGAGTTTTTCACAAATTAAATAATATTGCTGTAGTTACTTCCATAATTTTTTCAAATTGAAAATTCAGAGCTAAATCTGCTAAATAATTTTTTAGAGATGTATTGTTTGCAGGGATTTGTTCAATTAATTGAAAAATCAGGTCGTCACTACATTGAGCCGCAGCTTGGTATACTTGTGATACCCATTCGGCTGACATTTGAGATAGTAAAAGTAATAAATCTTCGGTGGTAATAATTTGTTCTTTGATTTGTTGCCAATGGTCTAATATTTGATTATTTTCTACTTGATAAAGATATTCTAATGCCAAGTATTTGCGGAGTACTTCTAGTATTTGTTTTTCTTGAAAGGGCTTGTTAATCAAATCGTTACAGCCTGCTGTGAGTATTGCTTCTCGTTGTTCCTCGAAGGCGTTGGCAGTCAGGGCAATGATGATAGTATGAGCATTATTTTCATGCCTTATTTCTCTGGCTTTAATCTCCCTTGTGGCTTCGTAGCCATCCATAATTGGCATCCGCATATCCATAAAAATTAGGTGTGGTTGCCATTCTAGCCATTGAGAAATTGCTTCTTGACCATTTGCAGCTTCTTGTACAACAAAACCGATGGATGTCAGTAGTTTCACTAATACAATACGACTGTCTGTAACATCGTCAACTACTAAGATCCGATACTCGCCTTGTTCTGGTGCTAAACCAATAACTCGGCGTTGCGTTTGCTTAATTTCAATTTCGCCTTTTACAGCTAAACCAACCTGAATATCAAAGGTAAATGTACTACCTATACCAAATGTGCTGTTAACGCTAATATTTCCGCCCATTAATTGCACATATTTACGGCTAATTGCCAAACCTAATCCTGTTCCCTGTTGTGATTTTTTTCCGGTTTCTGTTTGTCCAAAAGCTTCAAAAAGTAAGTCAATTTCTTGCAGAGAAATACCTGAACCTGTGTCTTGTATCTCGAAAGTTAGGGACTGGGGATTAGGGATTGGGTTTTGGGGGAGAACTTTCCCAGTATCCAGTTTCACACGCAACGTCACTCTCCCAGTTTCAGTAAACTTAATCGCATTTCCTAAGAGGTTGATTAAAACTTGACGCAGTTTGCTTTCGTCAGTTTGTACATATTGGGGAATATCAGGCGCATATTCAAATATTAGTTGTAAACCCTTGGAAACAGCGCGGAAGCGCAGCATTTCTTCTAAGTTGTCTAAAAGATGAATCAAGTCAAAACTAGTAACGGTTAATGTAGTTCTACCGGCTTCGATTTTTGACATTTCTAAAATGTCGTTGATTAAGTTAAGTAAATGCTCACCAGCACGATTGATAATTACTAAGTTATCTTGATGTTCTTTAGATAAGGAATGATCATGATTCATGAGTTGGGTGAAGCCAAGGATAGCGTTAAGCGGGGTACGTAATTCATGACTCATGTTGGCCAGAAATTCGCTTTTGGCGCGGTTGGCAGCATCAGCAGCGATGACGGCTTCTTGTAGTGCTTGTGACTGTCTTTGAGTTTGTGCTAGCAATTGTGCCTGCTGTAAGGCAACTCCTAACTGATTGCCAATTTGCACTGCGATGTTGACTTCTCCTGTTTTCCATTGGCGGAAACTGGAATTTTGATAACTTGCTAATAATCCCCAAAGTTGACTACCACACAATATGGGGACAATAATATAGGCTTTTGCCTGAAAACGCTCTAGGAGGTTGATGTATGTAGGGTGAAATCCTGCTTTGTAAATGTCTGAAACGCAGGAAAAACCAGGGCCTTGTGTGTATATACCACCTGGGGTTGATTGCAAGTAAGTATTTTCTACTTGATTGTTGTTGCCGTCCCACATTTTTAAAATACAACGGCCATTTTGCAGAACGTCCTGTATGAGATTGGGGTCATTTTTGTGTTCTTCTATTAGAGAAATCCAATCGTTTCCCACGGACTCAGAGACAAATTCACCACTCCAAGAGGCATCGAAACGATAGACAACAACCCGATCGCAATTGAGAACTTGGCGTAATTCTTCGGTTGTAGCCGCAAAGATGGTTTCTAAATCCAATGTCTGACGCATTCTTTGAATGACTTGGGCGATCGCTCTTTCGCGTTCTGCGCTCTCGCATAAAGCTTCTTCTGCTAGTTTTCTTTCGGTAATATCTGTGATTGTTCCGATATAGCCTTTAATCTCTCCGTTATCGCCAAATTCCGGCATTGCTTGACAAATTACCCAGACAATTGTAGCATTTTCACGTATAAATCGATGTTCATATTTATAGGAAATTTTAGCAACTCTTGCTGCTTCCCATGTCTGCAATAGCTGCTCAAGATCATCTGGATGTACTGTCTTTGACCAACCTGTTCCTAGAGACTGTTCTAAGCTGCACCCGGTAATCTCAGTCCAACGCTGATTTAAATATAAGATGTTACCCTCTGTGTCCGAGTGGAATATACAAGCTGGTGAGGTTTCGGCTAATAGTTGATATCGTTGTCTACCTTCTTGTAGGGCTAGCTCTGCTAACTTGCGATCGCTGATATCTGCCCAATAACCCACGCATTCTATGGGGTTGCCAACCTCGTCACGAATTAACCTCACTTTATCGTAAAACCAGTGATAGGTTCCGTCAGCGTGCAACCACCGATATTCATAAGAACTGTACTCTTGCTCGAAAACCTGTGAAAATCTTCCTAAAATGCTATCAACATCTTCAGGATGCACATGAGCAAGCCAAAAGCTAGAATTTTCTCTAAATTCCCGCGCTTCGTAGCCTGTCATGTCCTTCACATTCTCACTGATGAAAGTAGCACCGAGATCCCCTGAAATTTTACTGCTATAAATCACTACAGGGCTAGAGGTGAGCAAATATTGCAGACGTTTGCTTGCTAAGCGTAGTTCTTGTTCAGCACGTTTTTGATCGCTAATTTCTACCATGACTGTACCTACACCAGAGGGGCGATCATCTTCACCTGGAATAGGAAAGTAAGAAACAAGAAAGTGGCGGGTAATATTTGGTTGCCTCGGTGATGTACCGCTCAATTCTTGATGGAGAATAGGTTTACCAGTTAAAAGTACTTGTTCATATATTGGCTCTACTAAAGGGGCAATGTGAGGTAAAATTTCTTGAACAGTCTTACCAATATGTTCTGATTGTGGTATTTCGTTAATCTCTGCCAACAATTGGTTAATTTGCACGAACCGCAGTTGATTATCTAAAATGTTCATGCCTACAGGAGCGCTGCTGAAAAAGGCATTGAGGCGGGCTTCTCTAAGCGCTAATTCTCGTTCTAGTGTTTTGCGCTCAGTGATATCTTTGTGCGTTCCCGTCATCCGCAAAGGCATACCTGACTCGTCACGCTCAAAAATTTGACCGCGAGATTGAATCCACTTCCACTCTTTTGAGGCACAAAGCATTCGGAATTCTACTTCGTAAACTGGGCTATCACCAAAAAGATGAGCGTTTAAGGCTGAGTTAACTACGAGTAAATCTTCAGGATGGATCAATTGTTTAATCGCTTGCAAGTTATCTGCAATTTCGTGTTCTCCGTACCCTAGCATCTTTGTCCACCGCCAATCGCGATAGATTTTGCCGCTGCTCAGATTCCAATCCCATAGCCCCAAATCACTGGCTTCTAAGGCGAGATGCAAACGTTCTTCACTTTGTCTGTGGGCTGCTTCTATTTGTTTGCGTTTCATTAGTCCGCCTAATTGGGCAGCGACTGCACTTACTAAAAAGAGTAAGCGCTTATCTACTGACATAGAACTGCGTTTAAAAAATACCAAAACAGCAAGTATCTGGTTGCCGGCTAATATTGGTACACCAAAACCAGCTTTTAAACCGACTTTTGCCGCTTGTTGCGATCGCAAAAAAGTTGGTTCTGTAGCCTGGGAAACATCTTCTATCCACTCTGGCTTTTTGCTTTGCCAAACTCGCCCTGGTAGTCCCATACCAGAGGCAAATGTCACATTTTGACTGTGGCGGCCGAATTCTTTTAAATCGATTTGGTCGCCGTACCAACACAAACTATGTTGAAGAACGGTAGCATCTTCATTAGGTATCCATGCTTCACCAAAATCCCAGTAAATAGTGTTACAAATTAAGCCCAAAACGAGTTTTAAGGCGTCATTGACATTAATAGCGCGAGTCATGGCTTGAGTTGTCAACAACAGTAAACGGCTTTCATTTTCTGCTTGTTTACGCTCTGTGATGTCTTTAGCTGTACCAAGTACGTACTGTTGCCCATCAATCTCGATCATTTCAGCACTAAACAAGGTCGTTTTAATTTCTCCAGTTGCATTGCAGACATCAACTTCATAGTTGCGAATAGCTTTTGTCTGTTGGAGGATTTGGGCGAGGAAATCATATTCTGCTTGCTTTGCCCAAATATTTAATTCATCGTTAGTGCGACCAATAACTTGAGAACGAGAATAACCAAAAAATCGACAAAAACTGTCGTTAACTTCGATATAACGTTTTTCTGGAACAGTTACTAAGGCGATTGGATCTGGAGATGATCTAAAAGCTGATGCTAGTTTTTCTTCAGAAATGCGTTGGGCTACTTCTGCACGTTGGCGTTCTCGTGCTTCCAGCACTAGAGATACTAAATTTCCCAAAGAACGAGCAAAATTTTGATCTTCCAGTGTCCAATAATGGATCATTTGCACTGCTTCTAAACACAAAACCCCCACTGTTTTTCCTGCCAGCCTGATTGGTGTATCGAGCATGGAAGTAATATTTAATGGGGTTAAGTAAGACTGGGAAAATTCTCTGGTTCTGGGATCGGTATGGGCATCATCTGCGGCGATTTGTTGGTCTTGCTGCAAAGCTTGGAAATAAGCTGGATAATCTGCCTCCGATAAAGCAAATCCTTCGCTATGTTGATTGCAATGTTGCTCAAATAGATCGAGGCATTGAATACTACTGCCTGTTTGGTCATATAGCCAAATACTAGCTCGTTCTATGCCAAGATTCTTGACACCTACTTCTGTGATTTCACTAAAAGCGGCTTTTAAATCGCCCTGATAAAGCACTTGACTTTTGGCAAGTTCTGTTAATACCAGGTTATGATTGTGGAGCTTGATGGTGCTTTCTGCCTGTTGGCGCTGTGTGATATTGCTAGCTGTACCTGTTGCCCCAATCACTAAACCTTCTTCGTTACGTAAGGCGATCGCATTAAACATTAAATAAATCAAACCACCATCTTTAGTTATGCAGGTAGTTTCATGCTGGAAGATAGGCTCTCCTTGTAGCACGTGTTGGAAAGTCGCCTGATCTTGAGCAATTTGTGCAGGTAATATAAAGTCAGCCATAGCACGCCCAATCATTTCTTGGGGTTCATAGCCATAAATTTGTTTGACGGCTGGGTTAACAAAAGTAATTACACCTTTGGTGTCCACCGACCAGATCATGTCTTGACATGTCTCAACTAAAAGGCGATATTTACTTTCACTGGCTTTGAGGGCAGCTGCAACCGCAAGGCGACTTTCCAACGCAGTTTGACCGCAGGTATCATCAATATCCATCAACTCTAGTTGTTGATATTGATGATTAAACTCAAGTACAATCTTTTGATAATCTTGAATTTTCAATTGCAGTTTATTATTTTGCTCTTTTAACTGGTGTTGGAACTTATAATTATTGATTTGATATTCTATTCTAACTAAAACTTCTTCTACCTGAAATGGTTTAGTAATATAGTCTACACCGCCCATTTTAAAAGCTTCAATTTTTACAGAAACATCATGCAATGCACTAATAAAAACTACTGGAATGTTTATCTGAGTAGCTTGAATTTGTTGACAAACTTCATAGCCATCGATTTCTGGTTTGTCGCTGTTCAACAAAATTAAATCGGGTGGAGCTGATTGTACTATTGCCGCAGCAATTAAACTTTTAGTTACAACCTCAACCACATATCCGCTTTGAGACAAAATAGCAAACAAATCTTGGAGATTTTCTGATGAGTCGTCAACGATTAAGATACTTCCTAAACTTGCCATTAGTACATTGCTATCCATATTCGTAATTCGTAATTCGTAATGACGCGACGCTCCTGTGTCGCTCTAAGCGAAGCTATGCCGCAGGCTTTACGCTGACGCTCGTACCGACGCTCGAGGACTCGCTACCGCTTCGCTAACGCTAACGCTGCGAAGCAACAGATTTATTGCTGCCTCTCAACATGAATTTTTCCTAAGAAAAACGAAAGACTAATAATGTACATGAATACAGTGAAAGGAAATACGTATGCAATCCTCCAGTGAGGAGGATGACTGCTCACATCAATCAAGTGAGACTGAATAAATGAATAGCAAGCTGAGCCTTGTTTCCAACCGTAACAATTTGCTGGGCTGGTAAGAATAATTAAGAGTTGAAAGACTACACTTACATATAATGGTAATTTCCGATATCGAAGCATCTCTCGGCGATACTTGAGATTAAAATTAATCAGATAGAGAATACAAACTAGATAAAACGGTAGAAGGATGAATAAATAAACAAGCCAAGCAGGAATTGTAAAAGAAGTTGTCAAGTAAATAACTAGGCTCACAAGCGTATATAAAGCAAAAAATGTACTAAACTTCCAGATAGAAATGGTTGCTGACATGATAATTATTATACTTGACGCGTGCGTAATAACTCAGTATATGCTGTCGCTGTATCTTTCATATATTGATACTCTTCTCTAATTTTTTTATACTGATTATCAATAGCAAAGCCATCATCTGGAAGCAAATTCGGATCATATCCTGCGACTTGTTTGCCAATTAAAACTTCTCTAATAAAACCAATATAAACTTGTTGTAATTCTTCAGCTTTATCCAGTAAGTTTTCAACTTGAAATAATGCTCTTTGATAAACTCCACGTTGATTGACATAAAATTCTGATGTAGTCACTAGCTCAAGTAATTCGTTGATTTTGTGCCATTGCTTTTTTAAATTTAAAATCTCTGGCTCAACAAATTGAATATGTTCTTTAATCAAGAAGACTAATTCTTGCGCTACTTTGATATTTGCTTTGCTGCGTACATCTGTTTTTTCTAAATCTGGAATACGTATAGATTGATGATCATGCCATGAATAAATGTATTGAACGCCTTCAGGTGTTAGCTTCGGAAAAACAACCCGAATTCTCCGATTTTCATTAACTTCAACAAAGATACCCAACTTCCCTAAAGGTAAATTCGGGTAACGAACATCCGCACCATCAACTTCTACTACTAAGTTACTTTTAATTCGCTTGATTTTTTGATTGGGATAGAAGAAAAACCAATATATTCCAGCGAGAAGAATTCCAGTAAATAAGATAGTTGTAATCATCGGAGGCTATTTTGTACTTGATAAAGTTCCTGTTGAAAGCTTCAGTACAAATTATACGTTGTAATTCCTGATCAGGGATACTATAGTTATTTACGTGTAATCTAATCTGGGAAAGCCACACCTGTCATGGGATCGCGGATATATAGCCCTAGTGTAAGACTACGCATGACTTCATCCCAAACTGGTGTTAATTGTTCTGCTTGATCTGCCCAATAATCGAATGTAATCAAGCACTGAACATTCGAGCCTAAACCAATGCAAGTCCGAGAAAAAGCTTCGCGTGGTTCTGCTTGGGTGTCGATAAACTTAATCTCTGTCCACACAATCCTAGCGGTTTGGCGCTTGACGGTAAAAATTTCTCCCCTAGCAATGACATCGCGACTGTCATCTTCCATGACTTTCCTCAAAGTAGATTTGAGCGGAAACTGGCTCCAATCATTGGGTGGCAGACGGTTGAAAGATACTTCTAGGCAGCAATCATCCTTGGGTGGTTTTTTATCGAGAAACTTGAACGATTTTTCTTGTGGCTCAAAAACCCAATTCTGAGGAACATTGAAGCGAACAGCCCCCCGATTGGCAACAAAGATTTTGTAGCCTGATGGAGATTCCCAGCGATGATCTGGTTTGAGTTCAAGTGTTTCTTTAATCCACTGGAGATTGCTTTTCTTACGCTTTGCCATAGTGTTTTTACAAATCTGCATAAAGAAGGCGATCGCTTTCTTTGTTAATGCTATCAAATTGCTAATTATTAGACTACGCCAATCTCCCACCTCCACAGTTTTCCATCTTCAACATCGATAAACTCAGATACTCTGGTCATGCCACATTTTTCTAATACTCTAGTCGATGCACTTGGCTGTGCTAATGTGTGAGCGCACACACATTCAACTAACTCTGAGGTAAAGGCGATTTTCATCAGTTGCTCAACCATTGAAGTTGCGAAACCTCTACCTTGATAATTTGGGGCTACAGAGTAACCAATCTCAACGGTGCGCTGGAAATCGGGAACAGATTTAAAGCCTCCAAACCCAACTAGTATCTGCTGGGGGTCAAATACTAGCAGATACGGTAGCCACGGAGACCAAGTTTGCGAAGTTTGCATCATCTTCAAACTGTAATCAAGTGCCCCTGCAAAAGGTAAGTACCCATCAGCTACTTGCAGACCATAGGCTGTCAAAAAAGCATCTGCCCCTGCAATCAGCTTTTCAATGTGTGCAACAGAGCAAGGAACAATTTTTACATCCATGATTGAGATTTTCTCGCCTTGCCAGATGTGACTAAGCTAACTAATATCACAATACAGAATTTTTCTGAATATCATCACCATAGCGATCGCTCCATTCACCAGTAATCTGCGATAATTTTCTTGATGATATATCTTGCAGTAGTTAAGGGCAGTTAGATATTACAAATCATGGTTTTTGGCAGCTTCAGTAGCTGTGCTAAGCTAAAAAACATCTAAATTACATAATCAAATTAAATAAAACTCTTGTGGGGTGGGCATCTTGCCCGCCCTAATTATGCAAGTTATATGTGGAACAGCTTACTAAAGACATGAAACTGTGAAAAAGAGCTTTGAGTTACCTAGCACTAACATACCTGCCAGACTCCTACTTCACTTACCTCTATGCCCGAAGTGATTGAGATACCCCTTGAATTGACCCACTTTCAACTCCCTAAAGCTGTTCATGCTCGTCTTCAGATGTTGCTAGATCGTCAAGATGCTGGTGAAACATTAACTCTCCTGGAATGGCAAGAGGCAGAGAGCTTAGTCGAATTAGCTGAGTTTCTATCTCTGCTGCATCTACGGTCACAAAGGGTGGCGAAGTAAACCATAGATGGTCACAATCCCCACATCTTTACGTCAATTGAATCGTTTAATCATACTGGCAATTCGGGCAGAGGAAGAATTGCTTGGTCGTCACCCACCACCACAGCAATCATAAATGTTTAGAGTATAAAAAGGTATAAAGTAAAACTACTACTCAAACAACAGCCACCTCAACGATCGCACCTTGCATTCTCCCCAAAGCATCAATTAAACTCTGCAATTGTTGGTCTGCTTTCATTACTCCTAAACCGCGGACTGTGACTTTACCAGGTGAATAGACAAAGCGTGTCTTGAGGTTTTCTGGTAGGTTCGCTGCTAATAAATTCCAAGCTGGTTCTTCCATTGGTGTTTCTAAAACTACGTGCTGTTTGTTTTCTGGTTTAATGCGGCTAAATCCTAATTTTTTGGCGAGTTGTTTGAGTTCCATGACTCGCAATAATTGATTTGCAGGCACAGGTACAGCACCATAGCGATCGCTCCATTCACCAGCAATCTGTGATAATTCTTCTTGAGATTTAGCTGTCGCTACTGCTCGATAAGCGCTCATCTTTTGATCCAAATCGGTGATGTAATCGGCTGGGATAAATGCCGTCAAGTTGAGGTCAATCTGAGTATCATCAACTTGGGGAATTTCTTGTCCTCGAATTTCCCGAATTGCTTCCTCTAGCATTTCCATGTATAAATCAAAACCGATTGCATCCATTTGACCAGATTGTTCTGCACCTAGCAAGTTACCTACACCGCGAATTTCCATGTCACGCATCGCTAGCTGATATCCCGAACCCAATTGCGTAAATTCTTGAATCGCCCGTAATCGTTGCCGTGCTGCATCCGATAATGTCCGCTGTTTGGGATAGAATAACCAGGCGTGGGCTTGAATACCCGCACGTCCCACACGACCGCGTAATTGATACAACTGGGCTAAACCGAAGCGGTGGGAATCTTCAATTAAGATGGTGTTGACGCGGGGGATATCTAAACCAGATTCAATAATTGTGGTACAAACTAAAATTTCTGCCTCACCATTACTAAAGGTGAGCATGGTTGATTCTAACTCGCTTTCGTCCATTTGCCCGTGAGCGATCGCAAACCTGGCCCCCGGTACCATTTCTCTTAAATTCGCTGTTGTCTCTTCAATTCCTTCTACTCGTGGAACCACGTAGAAAACTTGCCCGCCTCTGTCTAATTCTTGACGAATTGCGCTGCGGACACTTTCTGGATTTAGTGGTGCAAGATGGGTTTTGATGGGACGTCTGGTTGGGGGTGGTGTGGTAATTAAACTCATCTCCCGAATTCCTGACATGGACATGTATAAGGTGCGGGGAATGGGAGTGGCGGAGAGTGTCAGCACATCAACCTGAGTTTTCAGGCTTTTGATTTTCTCCTTCTGGTTCACCCCAAAGCGCTGTTCTTCATCCACCACCAACAGTCCTAAATCGCGAAATGCAACACCTTTACCCAAAAGTTGGTGTGTACCTACAACTACATCCAACTCACCCGTAGTTAAACGCTTTTGAATGTCGCGGCGTTCTTCAGCGGTACGGAAGCGGTTGAGTAACCCTACATTCATTGGGTAGGGTGCAAAACGTTCCTTGAGAGTGTGGTAGTGCTGTTGCGTTAAAATAGTAGTAGGCGCAAGGAGTGCCACTTGTTTACCAGCGGTGACTGCTTTAAAAATAGCGCGAATTGCTACTTCTGTTTTCCCAAAACCGACATCGCCACAAACTAAGCGATCCATAGGGCGATCGCTTTCCATGTCCCGTTTCACATCTTGTACAGCTTTTAGCTGGTCTGTTGTGGGTTGGTAGGGAAAGGAGTCTTCCATTTCCTCTTGCCAAGGCATATCTTCTGGAAAGGAAAAACCTTGTTGTTGCGATCGCGCTGCATATAGTTTTAGCAAGTCCACCGCTAATTTCTTAATCGCCTTGCGGACTTTATTCTTGGTATTTTCCCAAGCCTTACCGGTCATTTTGTTGAGTTCCGGTGCTTTGTCGCCCGTGCTGCGGAACCGAGACAAAGCCCCGACTTGATCGGCAGCAACTCTCAGTAAACCGTCGGCATACTGCACCACCAAATAATCGCGAGTTTCGTGATTAATGGTGAGACTTTCTAGCTTGACAAATTTACCAACACCATGGTTACGGTGAACCACATAATCACCCGGACGCAGTTTATTGGGGTCAACTTGCTTAGAGGTGGCTTTGCGGCGTTTGCGGATGTAGCCAGGAGTCGCTAAGGAGTGCTGTCCATAAAATTCCCGGTCTGTAACGATGACCAATCGGTACGTAGGCAGGATAAAGCCTTCTAATTCTGCCAAGCCAGAATATTTAAGTGCTACGGGCGTATGATTGATTTGTAGCTTATCAATTGCTTGGTAGTCGCGGGGGTTAGGAATAAACTGAGCGGGACAATCGTGTTCTTGCAACAGAGATACTGAGCGCGAAGGCTGAGCAGAAATCAGCCAAATCGAGAGATTGCGATCGCGTTCTTGCCGGATAGTTTCAGCTAGTTTTGCAAATTGGTGTGGCGTTACTGGTACAGACCTACTAGCAAGGTTAACTCCGTTGTTTTCTTCAGCCAGTTCCGACAAATATAACGTGGGAAATCTAGCCACATCGGCCAGACAATCATCAAAAGACCGATGGATTTTCGGCAATCTTGGAGGAGTAGGGCGAGAATCTTCCCCAGTCCCCAGTCCCCACTGTTCCTCAGCATTTTCTACCCAGCGATCGCTATGAGCATGGCATTGTTCTGGCTCATCAATCGTAACGAGAGTATTTTCGTTTAAATAATCGAGAACAGACGCTGGTTGCTCGAAAGCTAATCCCAAAAAGCGACGACTACCCTCAAGTAGCGAAGAGTCTTCAGTGTCCAGTGCTAAGTCAGGATATAGCTCAGCACTGTCTTTCAGTGCTGCCATCACAATTGGAGTAAAGCTAGTAGGGGTAAGAATTAATTGGTCAATTTTGTCAAGTGCCGAACGTTGAGTAGATGGGTCAAATTCCCGAATTTGCTCAATTTCATCGCCAAACCACTCTAGTCTCACTGGCAACTCAGACGAAACCGGGAAAACATCAACGATATCACCCCGCCGACTCCATTGTCCTTCTGTTTCCACTAAGGGTACTCGCTCGTAACCCAGAATAGCTAATTTTTCACCGAAGGCATCCAGGTCTAATTCCATTCCTCGCTTCAAAGTCAGGCAAAATGGTTTAAAAGCCTCCGGTGGTGGTAAATGCGGCTGTAGCGCCCCTTGAGTAGCAACAATAGCTAAAGGTCGCTTCGCTCCGGGATTGGGGATCGGGGATTGGATACTAGGAAGAGTTTTACCCAATTCCCAGTCCCCAATAGCCAAATCCGCTAACACCTGCATTTGTCCCCAACTCATTTCTGTTTCTGGGTCAAAAGGTTCGTAGGGGGAAGCTTCAGAAGTGGGGTAGAAATGTACATTCTTCCATCCCATTGCTTCTAATAGCGCGTAAACGCGTCCGGCTTCCTCCAAGGTGGCACAAACCACAAACAAATCCTTGCCCTCATTTTGAGCTAAAGCTGAAGCCACCAAAGCCTTGGGTAGGCGAGAAATACCATTTAACCGTAATTGTTGTTGTCGATTAAGCTTAGAAATAAACTCAGTGGTGAGTGGCGATCGCGCCAAAGCACGCACAATAGAAGAAAATGCCATATGTTCTACAAAAAGTGGGAGTCGTTGCAGGTGAGAAAATTGTGGGCAGTTTATGCCACCATTTTAGAAGTGTTAACAGCCCGCTCATTCTTTCTATGGAAGAATAATGTACGAAATGGGGAATGGGGAATTGGGAATGGGGAATTGGGAATTGTCAATTGTTATTGATTATTCTCCGCGTCCCCGCGTCCCCGCGTCTCCCTCATCCCCCTCATCTCCCTTATCTTTCCAGTCCCCAGTCCCCAACCAAAGCATTTATAGAAACACCTTTAATACTAGATACTAGGGATTGAGCTACATTCGCTCTAATAAGCGGCAATTTTAAACATGTCCTCCATCACATTTGAAATTTTAATCATTTTGGTTCTGATTATTGCCAACGGTATATTTTCCATGTCTGAGATGGCAATTGTCTCCGCGCGTAAGGTGAGGCTACAACAGCTCGCCAATCAAGGAGATGCCAAGGCCAGGGTCGCATTGAAACTCGCTGAGTCTCCAAATCATTTCTTGTCTACTATTCAAGTAGGTATTTCCCTGATAGGTATCTTGACGGGTGCTTTTGGAGGCGCAACAATTGCCAGCCGATTAGCAGTTTATGTCCGAATGATTCCCTTGTTGGCTCCTTACAGTGAACCAATTTCTTTTGGGATAGTAGTTTTAATTATTACTTATCTGTCGCTAATTGTCGGGGAACTAGTACCCAAGCGGTTGGCATTGAATAACCCAGAACGAATTGCAGCAACTGTAGCGATTCCGATGCGAGCTTTGGCGGCACTCGCTTCTCCAGCAGTGCATCTCTTAAGCGCTTCTACTGACGCTGTGGTACGGCTATTAGGTATTACACCTTCTACTGAACCACAAGTTACTGAAGAAGAAATTAAAATTTTAATTGAGCAAGGCACAGAGGCAGGAACCTTCGAGGAAGCCGAGCAAGATATGGTAGAGCGAGTTTTTCGCTTAGGCGATCGCCCTGTCAGTTATTTTATGACACCTCGCCCTGATATTGTGTGGCTGGATTTGGAAGATTCCCCGGAAGAAAATCGCGAAAAAATGGTTGAAAGTGCTTACTCCCGCTATCCAGTTTGTCAAGAGGGACTTGACAATGTGCTGGGTGTGATCCCAGTTACCGATTTATTAGCCCGGAGTTTTCGGGGTGAACCTTTAGACTTAACAGTAGGATTGCGACAGCCAGTGTTTGTGCCGGAAAGCACCCGTGGGTTAAAAGTTTTGGAATTGTTTAAACAAACCATCACTCACATGGCGCTGGTAGTTGATGAATACGGTGTAATTCAAGGATTAGTTACTCTCAACGACATCATGAGTGAAATTGTAGGTGATGTTCCTTCCGCTGATGGGGAAGATGAACCTCAAGCTGTGCAACGGGAGGATGGTTCTTGGCTTTTGGATGGGATGTTGGCTGTAGAAGAGTTTTTTAAACTTTTCGATGCAGAAGAATGGGAATCGGAAGAACGAGGTAGTTATCAAACCTTGGGTGGTTTTGTCATTACTCATTTAGGCCGCATCCCAGCAGCAGCAGATCATTTTGAATGGCAGAGTATGCGAATTGAAGTGATGGATATGGATGGCAACCGCGTAGATAAGGTGTTAGTTGTACCGATGATGGATGAAAGAAAAGAGGCGAAAGAATCTGAATAAAGTGTGAAGGATGAACTTTTATTTGAAACCTTGTGGTTTGCACCATGAGGTTTCAACGCTTGATTAATCCAAGTTTCCTAAACCTTGTTGCTTTTCAAGACACATAACTAAAATAACTGGCTGTCAAGTTTAGTCCTGAAACTCCTTGTGCGATCGCAATCAATTCATCAGTAGAGTTGAAAGCTCCGTTACCATTACTATCAACGTAAATGGCTGTTCCTGTTATGCCAGTTATGGGCGAGGTTCTTAGCAAGTAAGAACTCGCTGTACCTCTGAGTTGGATTCTATCTTGGGTGATGTTAAAGTCCTCAATCACGGCGTAATAATTTAAACCAGGATTGGTGCTATTGCCATCGCCGTAAAAAATAGCACTACTGTTTCCTAAGACAAATAAGTCGTTGTTGTTGCCGCCATTGAGTCTATCTCTTGTTGATCTACTCAACTCACTACCAACACCATTCAGGGTATCGTTACCATCACCACCCAAGAGGGTATCGTTACCACCACCACCAATTAACGTATCATTTCCCAATCCACCACTAATAGTATTACTACTGCTATTACCTGTAATATTATTGGCTGAACTGTTTCCTGTACCATTGATAGCTGATGTACCAGTTAAGGTTAAGTTTTCTAGATTTGCACCTAGAGTGTAGCTGATAGATGATTGAACTGTATCTGTACCGGCATTGAGGTTTTCAGTTACCACATCACCAGTGCTATTGACTACGTAGTTATCATTACCAGTGCCACCAATTAACGTATCAGCTCCAGTTCCGCCATTGAGGGTGTCGTTACCAGCACCACCATTGAGAATATTGTTAGCGCTATTACCTGCGATCGCATTATAAGGATGGCTAGGCTGAAAACCCTTGAGGATGTGGCACGTCATAGTGC
>NZ_JCACKM010000158.1:0-15482 GCF_059505385.1 Desmonostoc vinosum | reverse complement strand
TGGTGCGCGGCGCGGTTACACCGCGCCATTGCTTGTGACACTTGCGTAAGTCCTGTGGTTTATTCGACACACTACCTTTGATTTTGCCACTCTTGAAATGTACGGAGTTTTTTCAAAAATCAAATAGGATTCCTATAGTGGAGATGTATATTCGATGATTTGTTTACGCATTGATTTCTCCATTCAATTTCACGCTTCAATTTGGTCAGGTAAACTCAGAGCATACCTGTCATTTTCAGTTTTTAGTTTCTGACTCTAGTAAAGATCATATTGCAAATCTAGATAAACATCCCGTGGGGTTATAGCTTGAAACCAACATATTTACTGAATATAATGTATTTTAATTAACAAAAGCTTGATTAATTGCATGAGCCAGTTTACATTTCTCCAAGCTGAATTTCCCGCAATTTATGAATCTGCCAATAAAGCTTTTAGTGCAGCACATCCCGACCCCCGCACCGCCTGCTTTTATGCCCGTCGCGCTTTGGAGTTAACCGTAAACTGGTTATATAAATACGATAATTCCCTAAAACTGCCCTATCAAGACAACCTGAGCGCCCTGATTCATGAACCCACTTTTAAAACCTTGGTAGGTGAGGCAGTATTTAACAAAACACGGGTCATCATCAAACTGGGTAATCAAGCAGTTCACAGCGCCAGAGCCATTCCAGTCAACGATGCCATCAACGCAGTACGGGAATTGTTTCATGTTGCTTACTGGTTAGCACACACCTACGGACGCAGCAGCAAACCAAAACCGGGGCTGACCTTCAACCCCGACGTATTGCCCAAAACCGCACCAGTGCCTAAACAAACCATCGAGCAACTCCAGAAACTAGAAACCCAACTGCGCGATGCCTTCGGCGGGCTATGCCAACGCGATGAAAAACTCTCAACACTTCTCGCCGACAAGAACGCACTGGATGAGGAACTGAAGCGATTACGAGCAGAGATAGCAGCAGTTAAGAAAGCCAGCACCAACCAACCAGATACACACGATTATTCCGAAGCACAAACCCGCGATATCTTCATAGACCTCTTACTGAAAGAAGCAGGCTGGACACTCGACCAACCCCGCGATCAAGAGTTTCCGGTTACAGGGATGCCCAACGCATCAGGCGAAGGCTTTGTAGACTACGTACTCTGGGGCGATGATGGTAAACCACTGGGGATTGTGGAAGCCAAGCGTACCCGACACGACCCCCGCATTGGGCAGCAACAGGCTAAACTATATGCCGATTGTTTAGAAAAACAATTTGGTCAGCGTCCCATCATCTTCTACACCAACGGTTACGAGCATTGGTTGTGGGATGACACCAATTACCCACCGCGACAGGTGCAAGGATTTTACAAAAAAACCGAGTTGGAATTGCTTGTACAGCGCCGGACTACCCGCAAGTCTTTAGCAGAAGCTACCATTAAACCGAGCATTGCCGAACGCTATTATCAAACTCGTGGTATCCGCCGTATTACAGAAGCTTTCGAGCGCGATCAAGACCGCAAAGCCTTGATAGTTATGGCTACAGGTGCAGGGAAAACCAGAACAGCGATCGCTTTAGTAGAGATGCTGATGCGTTGTAACTGGGTCAAACGCGCCCTGTTTCTAGCCGACCGTGTAGCCTTGGTCAATCAGGCAATCAATGTATTTAAGAAACACCTCCCCGATGCTGCACCAGTGAACTTGGTAACAGAGAAAGATACCGAAGGACGAGTGTTTGCTTGCACCTATCCCAGCATGATGGGGCTGATTGATGATACCCGCGACGGTCAGCGTCGTTTTGGCGTAGGGCATTTTGACCTGATAATCATTGATGAAGCCCATCGCTCAGTCTTCCAGAAATATCGCACCATTTTCAACTACTTTGATTCTCTCTTGCTAGGACTAACCGCCACGCCCAAGGATGAAATAGACCGCAACACCTACGGACTGTTCGACTTAGAAAACGGCGTACCTACCGATGCTTACAATCTGGAAGATGCCGTAAATGACGGCTTTCTCGTACCACCCAAAGCCGTATCAGTACCCCTGAAGTTTCAACGCCAGGGGATTAATTATGATGAACTTTCTGAAGAAGAAAGAGATGAGTGGGACGCGCTGGAATGGGATGAAGAAGGCAATGCACCTGAGCGCGTGGAAGCAGAAGCAGTCAACAAGTGGCTATTTAATCAAGATACTGTAGACAAGGTGCTAGCGCATCTAATGACTAGGGGGTTGAAAGTTGCTGGTGGCGATCGCCTGGGCAAAACCATTATCTTTGCTAAGAATCAAGACCATGCTAATTTCATTGCTGACCGCTTCAATCTCAATTACCCACATTTTAAAGGTGAGTTTGCCCGCGTTATTACCTTCAAAACAACATACGCGCAAACCCTGATTGATAACTTTTCCAACAAGGATAAAGAACCTCATATTGCTATCTCGGTAGATATGCTCGACACCGGGATTGACGTACCAGAAGTAGTTAATTTGGTAATGTTCAAACTTGTACGCTCCAAAACTAAGTTCTGGCAGATGGTAGGACGGGGAACTCGTCGCTGTTTCGATTTATTTGGTCTAGGGCAAGATAAGCAATTTTTCTACCTGTTCGACTATTGCCAAAACCTGGAGTTTTTCAAGCACAACCTAGAGACGACTGATGCCCCAATCGGTAAGTCCTTGGGTAAGCAGTTGTTTACCGCCCGCTTGGAGTTAATCACAGAGCTAGATAAAAAAGTTGTTACAAGCTGCCTGAGCGAAGTCGAAGGCAGCGTTGAAGAACCAAACACCGATGCCCAATTGCGCTACCAAGTGGCTAATCTACTCCACACAGAAGTTGCAGCCATGAATAGCGAAAACTTCGTAGTCCGTCCTCAGCGACGACTAGTAGAAAAATATACTAATTCTCAAGCATGGGTATCGCTATCTGATGAAGATTTTACCGCACTGAGCCAAGAAGTAGCAGGTTTGCCTTCGCAATTGGAACCAGAAGCAGAAGAGACAAAGCGGTTTGATATCTTGGTGTTGAAGTTACAATTAGCGATACTGCGCTCTGAGCCTGCCTTTGAGCGGTTGAGAGAACAAGTGAAGTCACTTGCCTCTTTGCTGGAGGAAAAATCATCAATCCCATTAGTGCAACAGCAGTTGTCTCTGATTCAGGATATACAGACCGATGAGTGGTGGCAAGATGTGACATTGCCAATGCTGGAGGTACTACGCAAACGGCTGCGCGCTCTTGTAAAGCTGATTGAGAAACAGAAACGCCAACCCATTTATACCGACTTTGAGGATGTGATGGGGGATGAGATAGTAGTGGAGTTACCTGGCTTTACATCATCAGATAACTTTGAGAAGTTTCGCGCTAAAGCACGGGCTTTTTTGCGATCGCATCAGGATCATGTAGTTATTTTCAAACTGCGGACAAACAAACAACTGACTTCATCCGACCTGTCCGAGCTAGAGACAATACTGGCACAGAGCGGTGTGGGTGTCCAGGAGGATATTGTCCGCGCTAAAGAAGAGTCAAAGGGTTTGGGTTTGTTCGTTCGCTCCTTAGTGGGGTTAGATCGTGAGGTAGCCAAACAGGAACTAGCTAGATTTCTATTAGACAAAAATCTTAACTCTAATCAGATTGAATTTGTGAATATGATTGTGGACTACCTCACCGAACACGGCGTAATGGATGCGGTACTCCTCTATGAATCCCCATTTACCGACATTACACCACAGGGGCCAGATGGATTATTTACCTCTCTCCAAGTGGACGAATTGGTTTCTCTGCTTGAAGAAGTTTATGCCAGGGCAGTGGCGTAAGTCGCTCAATCAGTTCCCTTTCACGCCATCACCATGCCTCCATCGACGTTAAAGACTTGCCCAGTGATGTAAGCAGCTGCGGCATCGGCAGCGAGAAAGCGTACCATGCCTGCAACTTCTTCTGGTTGACCAAAGCGACCTAAAGGGATGAATTTGATAATCTCTTCGGTGTTGTTGAGTTCGTGTGTCATATCAGTGGCAATAAAACCAGGGGCGACAACGTTAGCGGTGATGCCACGAGAAGCCAATTCTTTAGCGACAGTTTTGGTAAAACCAATAACGCCTGCTTTAGCTGCGCTATAGTTTGCTTGACCGGGATTACCCATTAATCCAGAAACAGAGGCAATATTGATAATTCGCCCAGAGCGCTGTTTGAGCATGATTTTACTGACAGCACGTGTACATAAGAAAACACCAGTAAGATTTAGGTCAATTACTGCTTGCCAATCTTCTGGTTTCATTCGCAAAAGTAGTGTATCGCGGGTAATACCTGCATTGTTGACTAAAATATCAATGCGATTGAACTTTTCTAAAACTTTGTTGACTAGTGTATCTACTTGGTCGGTTTGGGAAACGTCAGCTTGCAGAGCAATAGCCTGACTACCAACTTCTGTAATTTCCGCAACTACTTTGTCTGCTGCACTACTAGAGCTAGCATAATTGACAACTATACTAGCCCCTTGTTTAGCCAATTCAAGTGCGATCGCTCGTCCAATTCCTCTGGACGCACCTGTAATAATCGCGACTTTTCCCTGCAACTGCTGCAAATTTTCATTTAAAACTACCATGAAATATTCCTCAATGTTTTGAATCTCCGCGCTAATCATCTTATGGTGATTCGTACCTAGTACTACTTTGCGGAATTTAAAATTCCAAGATTCTGCAACAATAAAAACAAAATGAGGTTATACCGATTCCAGATAGCACGCATTACTATTGAAATCAAATCAAATAAAAGCGGTGTGTTATTATGTCAACCAAAAAACATTTTGACAGCTTTGAGGAAATGCTGTCTAGTTCTGATGTACCCGTGTTGGTAGATTTCTACGCTGACTGGTGTGGCCCTTGCCAAATGATGGTACCAATTTTAGAACAAGTTAACGCCCAACTTAAAGATCGTCTGCGGATAGTCAAAATTGATACTGAAAAGTACACAGAGTTAGCAACCCAGTATCAAATCTACGCTTTACCAACTCTGGTACTTTTTAAACAGGGTCAGCCAGTAGATAGAATTGAGGGCGTAATGCAAGCGCCACAGTTAGTGCAATATCTACAAACAAAGATTTAGGGGAGTGGGGAATTCGTAATTCGTAATTCGTAATTCGTAATTGGGAATTCGTAATTCTCCCCCTGCCTCCCTGGTTACTGAGTAAGCGTACCCGAAAGAAGAAGTTGAAGTGCTGCCTCCTGATCTTCCTCCCCTCTCGTCTTCTAGCTAAAACATTAAGCAAATCTTACATATATTCACTTATATATCTTAAGTAAGTAGTTTAGAAATTGAAGCTGTTGATATTGTGTATTTATATAGAATTATATTGACAAGGGATACAAATTATGAATCAATATCATCACACACCTTACAAGACCAGTATTTGGGCAAATATTGATTTTGATAAGGTTAAAAATCGGATAGATGAAGTAACTCAGTTGATTGAGCAAGTGATGCAAAAATACGGTATTTCCATTGACACTCCGTTAACATAAGTATGGGAGTCACCCCCCATACTCGGCTTCAGAACCGGACATGAAAGTTTGCCTTTCATCCGGCTCCTCTCCAAATTGACCCTTTTCACGGGTACTAAGCTGAGTTGAAAGGTTGCCTATGCCACCGTGTAAGTAAGTCGTGGCATTGAAAAGGCTGTAGCAGCAACGCTCACCATTGAACCTGCAATAGTTAACAAGGGGCGTCGTTACGAATTACGAATTACGAATTACGAATTACCCACTCCCTTAAGGTGTTGCTGGCTGCGATTGGGGTTGTTGACGCAAACCGCGTAAGGTTTGGCGTAATTTGTTTTGGCTTGGACTCTCACTACGCCGCCGTCTTCTAGTTCTAGTTGGTTGCGGTTGTGATGAACTGGTGGATGCTCGTTGACTTCTGATGCGGCGTAAGGATTCTCTGGCAGTTCCCTGACTCCGAGTTGTTCTTGTTTGAGATGATGGCGTAGATGATACAGACTCTCGCTGTCGGCGGATTCTTGGTTGGCTGGTGCTTTCAGAAGGAATATTAGAGCTAGTTGATGTTAGCAATCGTCTACGTCTGGAGGTTCCCTCTGTAGAGTTGGTGTTGGATGCTGTTGTTTGTTGGTTTCTTTGTTCAGCTTCTCTTTGTTCCCTTTGTCTTCTGCGTTCCTGGTTTTGCCGATCGCGTCGTGACCCTCTAATGGCATATTCAGTGGCGATCGCTACTCCTTGTCTACCACTCTCGGATGGTTTTAATTTCCATTCACGCGCTTGTCTGATGGTTTCTTCATCCAAGTCCCGATTGCCGCTGGAGTTCACAACTCGCACATTCGTAACGTTGCCTTGAGAATCTGTATCAACGGCTACTTCTACTCTGCCTTCAATTCCTCGCTTTCTGGCTGACTCTGGATACTTGGGTATACATCCATCTTCGCGACAAGCTGCACGACCACTACCACTACTTGGATTGTTGATTCTTGGTGGTGTGGGGGCTGTTGCTATTGGGGGACGAATTTCTGTTTGGGTGGTTGGACTTGTATTTGTACCTGTACCTGTGCCTGTATTTGTACCTGTACCTGTGCCTGTATTTGTACCTGTACCTGTGCCTCGACCTACTGTAATACCAGAGCCAGAATTATCAGTACCACTTGTGATTACTGGACTCTCGCCTCCCTCGTTGCCTTGATTGGCTCTAGAGTCTCTGATGCTGCTTAAAATGTTTCTGAGATTGGTAGAAGGAGCAGTTGTGACCGGGGTTTGTGGCTTGGTAGCAACTTCTTTATTTGTTGGTTGTGGCTTTTCTATATTTTTTTCTGGTTGGGGGATTGGTTTTGGTCTTTCAGTCAAATCTTGGATTGGTGGAGTTACTTCTGGCTGTTTTTCAATAACTTCTGGCTTTTTGGGTTCTTCGGGAATTTCTTCAAGTGGTTTTACTGGTTCTTCTGTCGGAGTATCAACGATCGCTAATTCTATGGGTTCGTTTTCTTCAGGCACTCTTGTTAAATAATTACCAATGCCTGAAGACAGTAAGCCGATATGCAGCGCTAGCGAGCCAATCAAACTGTAGCTCAGAAAATATTTGAGAGCTGCAATCTCTTTGGAACGCTGTTCGACAGTAATGCCAGAAAAGCTCATAGCCTGTTGCTACCTATTCTCACTAATTTAGTCATCTTAAAATGCATGGTCACAAATAGCAAGTAAAAAATTAAAATTATTTCGCTGGCTATCACTGAGTCGTCATCAGTAAAAACACTTTAAAAAACTTTGGTTATCATGATTTACATACAATATTAATTTTTATTTTAATAATATTAAATTATGTAAAGTCACTAAACAAGTTAAGTAAATAAATATCATGATGCTCTTATTTGGAAAGAGAATCATTGTATTTTAAAATTTATTGAGAAAAACTATCAGCTTTTCTTTAAATTCTGGTAGTCTGAACTATGTGTTGTTGACAACGTTGAGAAAACATGGGAATTCTGAAACTATTTGAAGCAGGTGGTATAGTCATGTTGCCCCTGCTAGGGTTTTCGCTGTTGGGCGTGGCACTGATTATCGAGCGAATTCGGTTTTGGGTAAGAATTAACAAGCGTCAAAACCGCGTGGTACGAGATGTGTTGAATCTGTATCGACTCGATAATATTGTTGGTGCAATGGATAAACTCAGGCAAAATGCAGATTTACCACTCGCACGCATTTTTCTAGCAGCTTTAGAATTGGAGGAGCCAACACCAGATGAATTTCGTTTAGCACTAGAAAGCGAGTCACAGGCTGAAATTCCTGTACTCAAACGCTTTCAAAACATTTTCGAGACGTTTGTTAGTCTAGCACCACTGTTGGGTCTTCTGGGTACAGTGTTAGGTTTGATCACATCCTTTGCTTCACTTAATCTTGGTGATGTAGGAGGTAGTAAGACAGCTGGTGTCACCTCTGGGATTAGTGAAGCTTTGGTCTCAACAGCATCGGGATTGATAGTTGCGATATTTATACTCCTATTTGCCAATACTTTTCGAGGACTTTATCAGCGCCAAATAGCACTGATTCAGGAGTATGGGGGACAGTTAGAATTACTCTACCGCCATCGTTACGAACGAGGAGAGAAGACTTATGCGTCTACAAGATGAACCCGATATTCCAGCACAGATTAATATTGTGCCAATGATTGATGTGATATTTGCAATTTTGACCTTTTTTATCATGTCAACATTATTTTTAACTCGTTCAGAAGGTTTGCCAGTAAATTTACCGAAGGCAGCCACGGCTAAACAACAACAAGTCCCCACTAAAATTACTGTCACGGTGAATGACCAAGGAGATGTTAGCGTCAACCGCGAACCGATTGCGGTTGATAGTTTGGCATCAAAAATCAGATCTTTAGTCAATGCTAACCCGCAATCATTGGTAATTATTAATGCTGATGAAACTGTTGTTCATGGTAAAGTTGTGGCAGTAATGGATCAGGTACGCCAGGTTGAGGGTGCAAAATTAGCGATCGCCACTCAAAGAAAATAGTCGTAATTTATACATTTTGACCTCAACCATTTGACTGAAGAGGCAGGGAGCAGGGGGGAAGAACCTCCCTTTTCCTCTGCTAAAAGCATATAAATCCCTATTAGGGATTGGAACTGAATATATACGTTTACTTTAATGATTGCGACAAATTTTAAGTAAAAACCGCTATATTTTGAGCATTATTAGTGCTATTTTATACTATAGTTACGAAATATTTGTCCGTAATTACTTCCCTTCAGTATACTTCACCTACTGCCTTTTAAAATTGTATATATGATGCAGGCTGTTTATTCTAGTAGTTAGGTTGTTTCAACGCAGGGGATAAAAAGATGAGAGTTTGGCTTGCCTGCTTTTTGGTACTCTTTGCCTTAGCAGAACTGTTTGATTGGATACAAAAATTTAATTTGCCATTACCCATCTATATTTTGGGGGGGGCATTTTTAGCTGTTGCGTCCAACTATGATAAGATTGTTGGCTCATACTTTAGTGATACAGCTATTGAAGCATCTGAAGCATCACTTGAGCAACCTCAATTAGGTTCATCAACCGCATCTCTTGACTCTATTCCCTTCGTAATAGCCTCCAATCAAGAGTCAATTACTGAGAGTCCAAAAACTCTTGGTGGTGACTCTAACCCTTAATTTCTCGTCTGCATCTACTAATTTCGTGCTATTGCTGCAATGCTGTGATCAGTGGTTTATTAGAATATCTCCGTACTGCGTTTACCAAAGATCAGGTTTCCCGTGAAACTTCCGCTACTAATAACTGGCTACCAATTATTCTTTTGACTAGTGTGGGAGTCACTGCCTTTGTCTGGGGAGTTCGAGAACTTAAATGGTTGCAGCCTTGGGAGTTAAGAGTTTATGATGAGATGTTGCGATCGCGTCCTCTAGAAGCATCAGACAAGCGCATTTTACTGGTAAAAATTACTCAAGAGGATCTAGAACGAGAACAATGGCATCTCTCAGACGGCACAATCAATAGATTGTTAGAGAAATTAGCAGCTGGAAAACCGCGTGTTATCGGTTTATATCTGTTTCGACCAGAACAAAAAAGTTTAGCTGTTAATCTGCAAAATTCAGACAATATTATCAGTACCTGCTTGTTCAGTAGTGTCGGTAGAAATGAAATTCCCCCATTACCTAATTTTCCTATAGAAAATATAGGTTTTAGTGACGTTATCCCTGATAATGAAAACGATCAAGTTCTCCGTCGGGGTTTATTATTTGCCTATTCTACAGAAAAAAAATGCACAACTACATTTTCGTTTAGTGCCCTGATTGCGATTAATTATTTAGCTAAACAAGGGATTGAATATCAATTCAACAACGATGGGAACTTTCAATTAGGTAAAACTATTTTTCCTCGCTTAGAGGCTAATTCGGGTAGCTATCAAAATTTAGATGCAGATGGCTATCAAATACTATTAAATTATCATCACCCCAATCACTTCACTAACCAAGTAACACTCACACAAGTCCTCAGTAATCGGGTAAACCCTAGTTTAATTAAAGACCGTCTGGTAATTATCGGTACTACTGCGGCTAATCTACCTCCAGGTGGTTTTTATACACCATATAGTACTTTATCGCAGCAACCAATAAGAATGCCTGCAATGTTTATTCAGGCACAAGTAGCAAGTCAAATTATTAGTACAGTTTTGGATCAGCGTCCTTTGATTTGGTACTGGCCTGATTGGGCAGAATTGATTTGGGTGTGGAGTTGGTCATTGTTAGGTAGTGCGATCGCTTGGCGTTTACGGTATCCTTTGTTATTGGTATTGGCAGCAAGTATCACCTTAATTAGTTTGATGGGAATCTGTGTATGTTTGTTTTTTCTAGCTGGATGGATACCTTTAATTCCGCCTGCGATCGCGATGATATTTAGTAGCTTAAGTATTATGGGGTACAATACTTACCAGGCTCAGCAGCGAACTGAGTTGATTATTCTGCAAGTGGAAAAACAACAAGAGGCGATCGCGCAATTAAATATATTATTAGAAGATAAGACAGTATTTACAGATACATATAATTTTACATCTATAAGTGATACAAAAACCAAAACACCTGGTAATTTTCTTTTGAGTGGACGTTACCAAATCTCTAAAGTATTAGGTGTAGGTGGATTTGGTCGGACTTATTTAGCACAAGATACTCAACTACCTGGTCGTCCAACTTGTGTAGTAAAAAAGTTAATGCCAGCTCGACAAGATACTAAATTTTTGCAAGTTGCGCGTAGATTATTTAATACCGAAGCAGAAATTTTACAAACTTTAGGTAAACATCATCAAATTCCAGAATTACTTGCTTATTTTGAAGATGAACAAGAATTTTATTTAGTTGAAGAATATATTCAGGGACATACTCTCAATGAGGAATTACCGCCTGTGCGGGATATACAGCATGAATTATTTGTTATTGAGATGCTCAAAGAAGTTTTAGAAGTTTTAGGGTTTCTTCACCAGCATCGGGTAATTCATCGAGATATTAAACCGAGTAATATTATTAGATGTACTCAAGATAATCGGTTAGTGTTGATTGACTTTGGTGCAGTTAAATTGATGCAACCACCTAGCGAGAAAACAGAATTAGCAACAGTTGCTATTGGCACGCGGGGTTACATGCCTCCAGAACAAATTGTTGGACATCCCCGTTTGTGTAGTGATATTTACGCTTTAGGAATGATTGGGATTCAAGCCATAACTGGCATACCGCCACAGGAATTACATCCAGATCCCGAAACAGGAAATGTTGTGTGGCGTGAAATGGCACAAGTTAGCGAAGAATTGGCGATAATTTTAGATAAAATGGTGCGATATAATTTTAGCGATCGCTATCAATCAACCGTTGCAGTTATGCAAGATTTAAAAAATATTAATCATTGAATTTAATTGGTATATATTGTAAAACAGATACCGTTTAGTTATGCGTTACTCAGTCGCCAATTAATCAAACGAGAGTATATCTTAGTTAAGAATTACGAATTAGTATGACTCAAGGGCAAACTGCAATTGAAGGTATTTATGAGGTGTGCATTGGTGTTCCTGAACCAATTGTTGCCATTCAATATTGGGAGCAATTTGGCTATCATATTGGACAAGTGGGAGAATTAGACGCAGCTACAGCCCATCAATTATATGGGGTGAATTCGTCTTTGCACTCGATTCGTCTTTACCACCAAAATGCAGATCATGGGTTAATTCGTTTGATGGTTTGGCAAAAACCTACGCATCAAGGGTTAGGAATAGAGTCAATGAAAGTTAAGGGAAATCGCTGGGCGACTACCTTAACTGCTGATGCATTGACTATCTTAAATCATGCAGAGGATGCAAAAACGGCAGGTTGGCCCATCAGATATACTAACCCTTATTGGGAAGTAATTTACAACAAAGAGAGAAAAAGCCGCCCTTTTGTGGAACAGGCGGTTGGGGTGCGAGAAATGTTACTACTCCAACCTTTTGCTAGACAGGTTCTATTTCAACGGTTTGGGTATACATTGCCACATTATGGGCAAATTAACCACAATGCCGCTTTGAAAACTAGTCAATTTACTCACATAGGAATCATCGTTCAGGATGACAGCAAAGAAACTCTGCGGTTCTATGAAGAAGTTTTAAATTTGCTGCGTGTGCGTGATGACGTTGAAACGAGTTATGAGTCTTCGTTAGCAGGTAGAGAGATTTTCGATCTTAAACCTGGTGAAAAGTTTATTGTCACTACCTTTGATGATCCTCGTTCTTCCAAGTCTGATTTAATGGCTGCACGTAGCGGTAGACTTTATGTGATTCGATTTCCCGAAGAGATTAATTTAGAGTCACGCTTTGAAGCAGCTAGGCCGGGTAGTTTGGGAATGTGTTTGTACACTTATCGTGTAAAGGGATTATATGAGTATTGCGATCGCATTAAAACAAGTAGTGTCCAAAAGTTTACAGATATCACCAGCAATGAGTTTGGCGAGATGAGTTTCTCTTTTGTAGCACCAGATGGTTACTTTTGGACTTTGCTAGAAGTCAATTCTTAACAGGGAACAGATATTTGTTTGATCAAATTTCATATCAAGTTCGGATAATCACTTATTATTAAAATTTCTCCCTTCGGGTGACGCTCGTTCCTCGCTAACGCAGTCGCCTGCACAGGGAAACAGCCCTAATGATAAGTCTTCAGACGAACATGATATCACTCGTTAATTTCAGCAACGCCTAACTTTTTTCTTCATCGCAATTAGTAAACCAGCTGCTGTCATACTACCGAGAATGCTTGCAGGTTCGGGAACTGGAGGTGTGTTACCTGATAGAGTTAAGATGGCAAAATTTCCAGAGTCAGAACCTGTGAATGTCAGTGGAGTTGCAATACCCAGCTCGGCACGATAATCTGGTATCCATCCACTTGAGTCATCATAAGATGAAGTATATGCTTCTATAGATACTTCCGTGGCATCACCACCAAGTAAACCAGCAGATAAGATATAGTAATTT
This sequence comes from Desmonostoc vinosum, assembly GCF_059505385.1. Lineage (NCBI taxonomy): Bacteria > Bacillati > Cyanobacteriota > Cyanophyceae > Nostocales > Nostocaceae > Desmonostoc > Desmonostoc vinosum. Next base: position 2,520 of record NZ_JCACKM010000158.1, on the reverse strand, counting down.
TGTCCTCCAGCGAGAGTTGCTGTAGTGACGCTATTCAATGTATTGTTGATTGCTTGCAACGCTTCAAAAGATCCGCCTCCAGGGAATGTAGAACTCTTAGGATCAAACAATTTAAGAGCTGCATCATTAATAAAACTTACATCATACAGTTTGTCCCCAACCTGTAAGTCTTCGATACCTGTGGCATTATTGCCCTCAAGGTTAACTTTAGCAGCTTCTGCTTTCAGTGATATGACCAGCGAGGCGATCGCAGAAACTGAAATAGCTACACCTAGTTGAATTGCTCTTTTCATCTATTTTTCCGGCTCCTCTAAAAACTTTACAGGATTGACGTGATTTTGAGATTATAAAGCGCTTAAAACCTGCCATTTCCCTGAACAATGTGCTTAACAGTGGTCAAGGTTTCCAAGCTAATAAATCCTCGACGATGACCTTTTTGGTTGGACATGCCTAAAAATACTGAATCTCCCCGTGAAGGATTGCGGGAAAAACGCGGGGAGGTATTAATGTATGTGGAGGCACTGTTAACTCCCAAGGCAAACTGGCGGCTTTCTTGATAGGATTCAGTGATAATACAGTCAGCATGACCGCTACTGTACTGATTAATCCAAGCGATCGCACCCTCTAAGCTATCTACTAGTTTAAAAGCTACTGTCTTAGTTAAATAAGAACTTTCCCATTCTCCTTCTTTCGCCAACTGCAACTGGGGAAAGGCTTGTACTAATTCGGCATCTGCTTTAATTTCAAAGCCTTTTTCCTTCAAGCTGTTCCACAAAACTGCCAAGGAGGAAGGTAAGGCTTGACGATGAATTAATACCTTTTCAATCGCATTAACTGGGTCTGGTTCGCTTTGATGGCTATCCATAATTATCCAGCGCACCATTTCTAAGCTGCTATTCAACGACCAGTAGAGATAACAGTTACCCATTGCTGACTTTAAAACAGGGCAAGTTGACTGGCGCATCACCTGCTGTACTAAGCTGGAACGTCCATAGGGAATAACTAAATTTAGATACTGGTCTTGGGTGATTAAATCCCGAATCGAAGCACCATGTTCAGCTGTAATCAGTTCTACACAACCTGATGGTAAACCAACTTCGGCGATCGCAGTTTGCAGAGCATCCGCAATCGCCGCGTTAGAATGGCTAGCTTCTGTACCACCTTTAAGAATTATACTATTGCCAGTTTTCAAACAAAAACCCGCTGCGATCGCACCTAAATCAGGAAACGCCTCATAAATAAATCCAATTACTCCCAAAGGCATTAACTGAGAGTAACTTTGTGAATCTTCTAATTGATAGTCGGCGTTTCTGACTCTTCGCAGCGGGTCTGAGAGTTCCCCCAAGCGTTGTAGAATGTCCACCGCAGTCTCTAGGCGCTTAGGAGTTAACTTCAGCCAATCTAAGATTAAATCTGGCACAGCCATTTCCCGACTGGCTTCTAAGTCTAAAGTATTGGCTTCTAGGATATCATCAAATGCCCGTTCTAGCGCTTGTGCCATTGCCAACACAGCGCGACTCCGGTCTACTCCCTTGGTAGTTCCCAATTTCAAGGAAGCTTGATACGCGCGTTTAGCGCTTTTCATGGGTTCGGGGCTATCTTCCACAGCTGCAACAGTCATTGAGTTAACGTCTGTAGGTCAGCCAGACCATTAGTGCTGGCAGGATAGCCAATAGCACTGCTACCATTGCCCAAGCAATAATACTAGAGCCATTTGCTAATCGCAGTGCTAATGGCAGCCATATAATCACTAGCACGAAAATAATGCCTAGTGCTATGGGTAGATAGCTTTCTCCCAATTTGGGATGGACAACATGCCAATTATTGCCCATCCAGCGCCAAGCCCGCTTGTAGGGATAGGTTGTGGAGAGTTGTTCTAGCACATAACCATTATCCTCTAGTACAAATATTTGCTGACAGCGATCGCAACCAAATGCTTCTGTCAACGTAATCGGAACTAGTCGCCCCCGACGACGACAGGGGCAGGGGTATTCCGTATTGAAATCTATTTTTTCAGGTTTTTGAGATTGCACAAGCGTTCTAATAACTTGAGCGCGTTTTTACAAATTTTGAGAATTTATCCTTTGACAGATGTTTTTAGGACTAATTTCTCTGTTATCAAGCAACAATTGCGGAGTCATAAATCAGAATTTATGTTATCTACATTTTGGCTGATTTCACCACCAAAAGACGTGTTGCACCTTACAATACTGCTAAACACCTTGGTTTAAGTGTAGTACATCAACTAAAAAACTAGCTAAATTAAGAGATTTTGCTGTCTTCAAAAGCGGGTAACGCGATTCGAACGCGCGACATTCACCTTGGCAAGGTGACGCTCTACCACTGAGCTATACCCGCAATTTTCATGTACATACTATCATCTCAAATCTGCTATTGTTTGTCAACTACTAATTTTATTAACTAGGGAGTGGGGAGTGGGGAGTGGGGAGTAGGGAGTAGAGATGGGCTTTCAAGGGTAGGTTTTTCATATTCAGTCTGAAAAAACCTATTTTTTCGTTC
>NZ_JCACKM010000157.1:0-15675 GCF_059505385.1 Desmonostoc vinosum | reverse complement strand
TACCGCTGACGCTCGAGGACTCGCTACCGCTGACGCTCGAGGACTCGCTACCGCTAACGCTAACGCTAACGTAATTAAGTTTTGTAATGGGGATTTGACCCCAACACAAAACTTGTCGGTTATGGAACCGGGGGACTTAAACCCACGAAACTCGTTAAGAATACTGGCAACTTTAACGATTTACTCTCAGTCCAAGGTAATTGAAAAATATAATAGTTCCACGCTTGGTGCTTAAATCAGGTGGTGTACATTTTCTGTTAAACATTTTTTGTAGCACTGCTCCAAATCAGGTATGTCAATCGGTTTTCTCAGACAAGCCCTCAAAGCCCTGCAAAAGCAGTCGCACAGTCGCACTTCTTATCGAGTAAACCAGTGGTTTAAGTGGTTATCCCCTGGACTATCGATTAAACGCTGGTTGTTGATTAGTGTTGGAGGTGTACTGCTGGCGAGTCTGGGGTTGGCTATTTGGATTAAGCTAACCCCGATCTTTTGGATGTTGGAGTTACTTAAGAGTTTCCTGGGAGTAATCACCAATATTTTACCCAACTATATCAGTGGCCCTTTAGTGCTGCTTTGCGGCTTATTATTGCTACTTTGGGGACAAACTCGCACTGTCGGCTCAATCACTAAGGTGCTGAGACCAGAAGGTGAAGAGGAACTCATTGATGTTTTATTAGCCCATCGTCGATTATACCGAGGGCCAAAAATAGTAGTAATTGGTGGTGGCACAGGACTTTCTACCTTACTCAGAGGACTGAAAACTTACAGTGCCAATATTACTGCAATTGTGACTGTAGCTGATGATGGCGGGTCTTCTGGGCGATTGCGCCAGGAATTTGGCGTGCTACCACCAGGAGATATTCGCAATTGTTTAGCAGCCCTAGCGGATGAAGAAAAGTTATTAACAGAATTATTTCAGTACCGCTTTCGGGCTGGAGATGGGTTGAGCGGTCACAGTTTTGGTAATTTATTTTTAACCGCAATGAGTGACATTACTGGAGATTTGGAACGGGCTGTTGCAGCTAGTTCTAAAGTACTAGCGGTAAGAGGACAAGTACTACCAGCAACTCTCAGTGATGTTCGCCTCTGGGCAGAATTGGACGATGGTCGCCGCATTGAAGGTGAGTCTAGCATTCCGAAGGCAGGGGGTAAAATTGTCCAGATTGGTTGCATTCCGGCAAATCCTCCAGCCTTACCAGCAGCGATTAAGGCGATTAAAGAAGCTGATTACATTATCATTGGCCCAGGTAGTCTTTACACCAGCCTCATCCCTAATTTATTAGTACCACAAATTGCCGATGCGATCGCTCAAACCAAAGCCCCGCGTATCTATGTCTGCAATATCATGACTCAACCAGGAGAAACTCAAGCATACACCGTTGCTGACCACATTCGAGCGATTGATGCTGCTTGTGGGCAAAGACGGCTATTTGATGCTGTGCTGGTACACAAAAAATCCCCCTCTGAACAATCACTTATCCGCTATGCCCAACAAAATTCTCATCCCGTGTTTCTAGACAGAGAAGCCGTCACCCAACTAGGGCGGCGGGTTGTTCCAGCGAATGTTTTATATGAAGATGAAACGGGTTTTGTCCGTCATAACCCGCAAAAACTAGCACGGGTACTGTTGCGCTGGTACGGTGGAACTCATCATGGAAGGTGAAGGTTTGTCATTTGTCAGTTGTCGTTAGTCACTAAAGACCAATGACCAAATTATTATGAAAATTTTTCTTGCAGATGCACAGGCAACTCAACGTTTGGGTATTACTCTTGGTAAATACTTAACAAGTAGTAGTGTAATTTTACTAAAAGGTGATTTGGGTACTGGTAAAACTACTTTAGTTCAAGGTATTGGTAAAGGTTTAGGAATAACTGAATCAATTGTTAGCCCTACTTTTACACTCATCAATGAGTACACTGAAGGACGTTTGCCTCTGTATCATTTAGATTTATATCGCCTAGAACCACAAGAAGTGGCTAGTTTGAATTTAGAAACTTATTGGGAAGGTATGGAAGTCACACCGGGAATTGTGGCAATTGAATGGGCAGAACGAATGCCATACAAGCCAGATAGTTATTTGAGTGTGCATTTGACCTATGGGCATGACGGCGATCGCCAAGCTGAAATTACACCATATAATTGTATTATTCACCCAGCGATCGCTGGGTGAATAATTAATCGCCATCGCTATGGATATTATCTGAAAATTCCTGCAAATAGTCGCGGGGGAATTTTACACTTACCCTATCTGCCACTACCACGTTCAGTACAGTCGATTACTAACATTTTTCTCTCGATTTTTTAGAAAATAAACGGTTTTTTGATATCAGATATATTCTGATTAGTTTTTACTAGCTTTTTTTCGTTAAAAACCTGATTTAATTTGTTGTAATCAACTCAATTTGATAAGATATAAAATGCTCGTAGTTATGCTTTAGCGCTAAATAAACTCTAAAATCTATCGCAAATTTTAGTTTTGCCACGCGCACGCATGTAACACACCAATATAGTTAGTTCTAGTGCGTTAAGAACATTAGTTTTCAAGCATCTTACATTTGATATTTTGTGAGGTTGAGTTACTTCTGTGATTAGTTCTGGTAAAAATATTCCATAACTAATCAAACTTTTTGAGCAGTGAAAGCTAGTACAGAAAAGTTAAACAAAAATCAATTTTTGGATAAATTGTCTAACTTATCCTTGTATTCAGTATTCCCAAAAATTAGTTAATATCTATACATAAGTACTACTGAAAAAGTTAGGACTACTGCAAAAAAGTTAAAGCTTGACCTCGCACTTCAGTATTTACCTGCCCGTTGTGATAAACAATCTGACCGCCGACGATGGTTGTTACGGGCCATCCTGTGAGATTCCAGCCTTCAAAAGGACTCCAACGACACTTGGTTAACAGTTCCTCGCGCCGGACTGGACGATATGTATCTAAATCTACAAGCACTAAGTCAGCATCGTAACCAGGTGCGATCGCCCCTTTGTTGGGGATACCATAAGCTACAGCTACAGCCTTAGACATCCAATGAGCAACTTGAGCAATAGTACACTTGCTCTGTATCGCTGCTGTTAACATCAAAGGCAGAGAAGTTTCTACTCCAGGCATCCCGGAGGGACTATTGGGGTATTCTTGGGCTTTTTCCGCTAAGGTGTGGGGTGCGTGATCTGTGGCGATGAAATCAATCACACCATCGCGCAAAGCCTGCCATAGGACTTCGTTATCGTGAGGCGATCGCAACGGTGGATTCATCTGTGCCAGAGTACCAATTTTCTCATAAGCGTCGGTATTTAACAACAGATGCTGTGGTGTTACCTCTGCTGTTACCCAACTAGGTTTATGCTGACGCAGCAAATCCGCTTCTTGTGCTGTTGACATGTGCAGAATATGCAGACGACGTTGATATTTTTGAGAAAGTTTCAATGCTAGTTGCGTTGCTAGCATTGCAGCTTGATTATCTTGAATTTGGGAATGAATTGCTGGATCGTGAATACCAGCAAATTCTTGCCGACGTTGATTGATTCTGGCTTGGTCTTCGGCATGAACTGCAATTAAGCGTTTACCCTTGGCAAATATTGCCTCTAATGCTGCATCTTGATCGACCAGCAACTGACCATGCATCGACCCCATAAAAATTTTAATTCCTGGTGTCGGCTTTGCCGAAAGTAAATCTGGGAGATTTTCTGTTGTGGCTCCAATAAAAAAGCCATAATTAACCAAGCACTTGTGGGAGGCACGTTGTAGCTTGTCATCTAAAGTTTGCTGCGTAGTTGTGAGGGGGCGCGTGTTGGGCATTTCTAAAAAGGAAGTAACTCCTCCTTTGGCGCAAGCACAACTAGCTGTGAATAAATCTTCCTTATGTTCTAATCCTGGTTCGCGGAAGTGTACCTGAGGATCAATAACTCCTGGCAACAAAGTTAAACCTTGGGCGTCAATTTCTGTGGTTGGTGTAATCTGGGAAATTTCCGGGGCAACTTCCACTATTTGGCGATCGCGCGTTTGCACATTCCCCATTATCCATTCACCATTAGGTAGAATAATGCGAGCGTTGCGAATCAGTAAACTTATTGGGGAGGACATAAAATTCAGAAATTCCAAATTCCAGAATGAGAAAATCCAATCTTGGCAAGGATTATAGTCATTTACCCAGTGCAAATCAAAGCCAGAGCCGTATTGTTTAACAAATCACTATTGTTTTAGGTTAAACTTGGTTGCGCTCTTGATAGCCGATTTTTACCAGATACTAACAAAGGTTTATTTTCAATTATGAACAACCCTGCCGAGATCCTCTTATGACTAAGAAATTAGAGTTCTACCGTTAATATTATATAGATATAGTCTCTAGCTTAAAAATAGAGGCTAGGGATGAGGAAAATGTGGTTCGACTCCGCTCACCAACTGGGAGATGAGGGAGACGCGGAGAATAATCAATGACAATTCCCCATTTCCAATTTCCCATTCCCCATTAATTACCTACATTTTTCTTTTACTTAAATAGTTTCATGCAAAATCAAGTGTCTGATAACAACTCTGGCCAACAACCTGATAATTCCTGGATCGCAGAGCTAGGTAGAACAATAGTACTAAGCATTGTTCTCGCTTTGGGAATTCGTACCTTTGTCGCTGAAGCACGCTGGATTCCTTCGGGTTCGATGGAACCGACACTGCATGGTACGCCTGATCAGTGGGAAGCAGACAAAATTATTGTCGATAAATTGAAGTATAAATTCTCAGAACCGCAGCGAGGCGATATTGTAGTTTTTTCACCAACAAAAGAACTACAAAGAGAAAAATATGAAGATGCTTTTATTAAGCGTGTAATTGGTTTGCCTGGGGACAAAGTAGAACTCAGAAACGGCAAAGTTTATATCAATAATAAATCTCTACAGGAAGAAAATTACTTATCTACCAAACGGCGTACAGACATTGATGTTTGCAAATCAGCACCACTATCGGCTTTTTTGTCGAAGCCCCAAACTATCCCATCTAACTCATATTTAGTGCTAGGTGACAACCGCGAGAATAGCTACGATAGCCGTTGCTGGGGTGTTGTTCCCCGTGGGAATATCATAGGTCGTGCTGTGGTAAGATTTTGGCCCATAGAACGTATAGGAGGAATCAACAAATCGCCACTTTACCCTCAAAACTAGGGGTACTGGGGAATAGGGGTATCTAAACAGGGTAAGTTTTTGATATTTTACGTTTTGTGCCGAATTCCATACTTCGGCTTTCGGCTACCTCAGTACCTCAGTACCTAATCACTACTCCCCAGTTCCTTTTTCAGTACTTGGCACGGGCTCGCTAATAGCACTCAGCACTGAGTAAGGTAGAGTGGAACTATGATTCCTCATCTAGCTAAAATCTTACTGTATCCAATTAAGTCACTGGATAGTGTAGAAGTTGAGAATGTAGCAGTTCTTGCCAGTGGCGCACTACAGCATGACCGTGAGTTTGCTATTTTTGACGAGCAAGATGGGTTTGTTAATAGTAAGCGCAATGCTAAAGTGCATTTGTTGCGATCGCAATTTACACTTGTGAATAGAACTGTCTCACTACAAATTCCAGGCAGTAACTCCACACAAGTTTTTCATCTAGATTGCGATCGGCAAGCGCTACAAGCTACTTTAAGTGATTTTTTTGGGTTTGCTGCCACATTGCGACAAAACCCTCTAATGGGCTTTCCTGACGATACAAATTCACCCGGCCCAACAATAATTAGCACAGCAACATTAACAGCAGTCGCTGCTTGGTTTCCGGGTTTGAGTGTCGAGGAAATGCGTCGTCGGATACGTGCCAACATTGAAATTGATGGTGTACCGGCATTTTGGGAAGACCAATTATTTAGTGAACAAGGTGATTTTGTCTCCTTTCGAGTGGGAGATGTGCATTTTTTGGGGGTGAATCCATGTCAGCGTTGTATAGTTCCAACACGGGATTCCCTTTCAGCAGAAGTTTATCCAAACTTTCAAAAAATATTTGTCAAACAGCGACAACTGACTTTACCTCAAGGGGTAGCTTCATCCCGTTTTAATCATTTTTACAAGTTGAGTGTCAATACACAATTACCAACATCAGAGGCTGGAAAGATTTTACAAATCGGCAACGAAATTGAGATAAATTCGATGTTATAGCAATCGGCTTTCATTTGTGAATTGAGCTACGTAGTGAATTGTTTCAGCTATTCTAGTGCATTAGATTTAATCAGCGTAGATTGGTTGAACGAAGTAAAACCCAACATAGATCTCGGTGTTGGTTTACCCTGCGGAAGCCGCCCTCCAGGCGTCTACGTTCCTCAAACGCCACTTCACTCAAGTCGAGCCAGCCGCTTGCGGGGGTTCCCCCCGTTGTGCGAACTGTCGTGGGAAACCCGCCCACGTGAGTGGCTCCCCAACCTACAAAATTTATTGCATCATTTTAGCTGAAATAGTCAAGTAGGTAAGGAACACACTTCGGCTACGCTCAGTGTATCGCTAAGAATTAATAATTATTATTGGTAGACCTTAACATTTGGGTATAGCTAATAATAGCAAACATCCTCTTAGCATTGGGGAAGAATCAAACAACAATGTTATCCAAACTGAAGCCTGTCAAATCTCTCAATCGCTTAGTTGGCAGAGTTTATGCCAAAATGCCCCTGAGCTATGTTCTTATTGTGCCTTCCATATTACAAATTTGCGGGGCCGTAGGACTTGTGGGGTATCTTTCGGTTCAGAATGGACAAAAAGCAGTAAAAGAGCTTGCTGTTCAGTTAGAAAATAAAATTTGCGATCGCATTGAACAGCATCTCAATACTTACTTAACAACACCAAAGCAAATTAATCAAATTAATATAGATGCAATTAAGCTAAATTTACTTAACCTTGCTGATTTTCAGACTACTGGAAATTACTTTTGGAAACAGATGCAAGTTTTTCAGGTTGGTTATAATAACTTTGCCAACTCTCAAGGTGAATTTATAGGTGTTGAACGTTTAGATGATGGCAAGCTTTTAATTAATGAAGTTACTGAAAAAAATGGCATCGGTAAACTTTATGTTTATAATACAGACGACCATGGGAATCGTCGTCAACTACAGTCAGTCAAAAATTACGATCCTCGTTTAGAAGCGTGGTATGTAGATGCAGTCAAATTCGGTAAACCAGTTTGGAGTCAAATTTATCAATGGGAAGATAAACCAGAAATTTTATCTATATCTTCCAGTTATCCTCTTTATGATGATGCCAACCGACTAATTGGAGTGATTGGCGTTGATTTAATATTATCACAAATTAGCAATTTTCTCGCCGATTTAAATGCTGATCAGTTTGGCAAAACTTTTATTTTAGAGCGTTCCGGGCTAATGGTAGCTACTTCTACCAATAAACCACAATATACAGTAATTAATGGTCAAGTAAAACGCCTATCAGGATTAGATAGTCAAGATGCTTTAGTTCAAATCACAACGCAAAATTTGATTAAAAACTTTGGCAGTCTTGGATTTATTGCGGGAAAACAACAATTAAGCTTTACCAATGCTGGTGTACGTTATTTTGTGCAAGTAGACAATTGGCAAGACAAGCTAGGGCTTGATTGGTTAATTGTGGTGGTGATTCCCGAAGACAGTTTTATGGAGCAAATTAACGCAAACATCCATACCACCATTATGCTTTGTATAGCTGCCTTTTTTATGGCTATACAAGTTAGTATTTTGACTGCTCGTTGGGTAATTAAGCCGATTCAGCAATTAAACAAATCAGCCAAAAAAATTGCTCAAGGTACATGGGAGCAAACAACAGAAATTCAACGCTCAGATGAACTAGGAGAATTAGCTAAGTCATTTAAAACTATGGCAAAGCAACTGCAAGCATCTTTTAATGCTTTAAAAGCCAAAAATGCTGAAATGAAAGTTCTCAATGAGGAGCTTTCTGCTAAGCAGAGTCAACTGACACAATTTTTAGAAGCTATCCCAGCGGGTGTATTTGTTATAGATCATCAAGGTAAACCTTATTATACAAATCAAAGCGGGCAAGAAATTCTTGGTCAAGGAATAGTAGTTGGAGTGACTGGTGAGCAATTGTCACAGGTATATCAAGTTTATCTTGCAGGAACTGAGCAACTATACCACAGCGATCGCTTGCCAATTTTGAGAGCATTACAAGGGGAATGTGTGAGAGTTGATGATATGGAAATTCACCGATTTGATAAAATCATTCCCATAGAAGTTTTTGCTAAGCCTATCTATGATCAATCGGGTAATATTACTTTTGCGATCGCGATATTTTTTGATATTACCCAACGTCAACAAACCAAAAAAGTATTGTCAAAATATAATCGCATTTTAGAGGCTCAAGTAGAAAAGCGCACCAAAGAATACTCAGAAGTAATTGAGCAATTACAAAATGCTCAAAAAGAACTAATTCAATCACAAAAAATCGCTGCTCAAGGACAACTAATAGCTGAGCAAGCTAATCGTGCTAAAAGCGAATTCCTGGCCAATATGAGTCACGAATTGCGTACTCCACTCAATGCTATTCTCGGTTTTACTCAAGTCATGAGCCGAGACTATTCTTTATCCAGTGAAAATCAAGAAAACTTAGCAATCATTAATCGTGCTGGTGAGCATCTGCTTAACCTAATCAACGACATTTTGGAAATGTCCAAAATTGAAGCTGGAAAAATTACTTTAAATCTCAGTAACTTTGATTTAATTCATCTATTAAAAAACCTAGAAGGAATGCTGCGGTTGCGTGCTGCATCCAAAAACTTACAACTGGTGTTTGAATACCCATCAAATATTCCTCGATACATAAATACTGATGAAAGTAAATTACACCAAGTTTTGCTCAACCTCTTAGGTAATGCGATCAAATTTACTAATGCAGGGAAGGTAATGTTGCGTGTGAGACTGGAAACTGGACAAAAAGATGCGGGGACGCGGGGATACAGTGAGTCCAGTGCTGCGGGAGGGTTTCCAACGCCAGTCGCTCATGGAGGAAACCCGCTCACGAGGGTGGCTCCCCAAAACCGCGCTGGCTCCTTTGCAGGCAACTGGCGAACCCGTAAGGGGGACGCCAGGAGTAAAATTTTCTCCGTGTCCTCTTCCCAGTCCCTAATTTTCGAGATTCAAGACACTGGTGCAGGTATTGCCTCACAAGAAATCGATTTGCTATTTGAAGCTTTTGAACAAACTGAAACTGGGAAAAAAGCACAACAGGGAACAGGACTCGGTTTAGCAATTAGTCGTAAATACGTACAACTCATGGGAGGAGATATCAGCGTCAGCAGTAATCCTGGCATGGGTAGTACATTTGTTTTTGATATTCAAGTTGGTTTAGCTGAATCTAACGAAATCAAGATCAACCAAAGCAAATGTCAAACTTTTGGTTTAGCCTCTACTCAAGGTAAATACCGTATTTTGGTAGTTGACGATGTAACAGAAAGTCGCTTACTAATAGTAAAAATTCTGACATCTATAGGTTTTGAAGTTAATGAAGCTACAAATGGTACGGAAGCGATCGCTCATTGGGAATCTTGGCAACCACACCTGATATTTATGGATATGCGAATGCCAATCATGGACGGCTACGAAGCCACAAGAATCATCAAAGCAAGGGAGATCGATATTAAGAAGATGCTTCCCCATACCCCTCATCCCCTCCATCTCCCCAATGCCAATACTATTATAATTGCCCTCACAGCTAGCGCCTTTGAAGAAGAACGTCAGAAAATTTTGTCACTCGGCTGTGATGATTTTATTCGCAAGCCCTTTACACAAGACGTATTATTGGAAAAACTAAGTGAATATCTAGGTGTAAAATATATCAACTCCATAGAAGTTGCCAATACAGCAGTCGTTGACCAAAAAATACAGACGTTTGACAATGAGGGTGAACTTTCAAGACTGTTATCGCAGATGTCACCCGAATGGTTGGATAAAATTCACTACGCCGCAGCCAGCTGTAGCGATGACCTGATTTTAGAGTTGCTTGAGCAAATTTCACCAGATAGCGAGCAAATTTTTCAAGTATTCAAAGATTTAGCAAACAACTACCAGTTTGAAAAAATCATGGAATTGACAAGAACAAACGGAGAATGAACTACCAGCGGTTAGATCCTGATAAAAAAGATATTTTGATTGTTGATGATCTGGCTGACAATCTGCGAGTTTTATCCTCGCTGTTGACAAGAGAAGGATACAAAGTTCGCAAAGCTTTAAACTGGCAAATGGCATTAATAGCTTGTCAAACAGTATTACCTGATTTAATTTTACTTGATATTATGATGCCAGAGATTGATGGTTATGAGGTGTGCAAAAGATTTAAATCTTGGGATTTAACTGCTGACATCCCAGTAATTTTTATTAGTGCTTTAGATGATGTCTTCGATAAAGTCAAAGCTTTTAAAATCGGTGGTGTTGACTACATTACTAAACCTTTTGAGGTGCAAGAAGTTTTAGCGCGTGTGCAAAATCAACTAGCTTTAAGGGCAGCACAACAAGAAATATTAAATCTCAATATAGAACTAGAACAAAGAGTAAAACAGCGGACTGGGGAGTTAGAAAAAACTCTGCAAAAACTCCAAAGTGAAATTATTTCCCGTCAACAGCTGCAAAAAAAGTTACTAGATATAGCGCTACATGATTCTCTAACAGGTTTACCGAATCGCGCTCTATTTATCAGACGATTAGAAAAAGCTTTAAATCATGCTAAGCAAGAATATAATTATCAGTTTGCGGTGCTATTTCTAGATTGCGATCGCTTCAAAGTTATTAATGACTCTCTGGGGCATCTCGTAGGAGATGAATTATTGATTGCGATCGCTCATCGTCTGCAAACATGTTTAATATCTGGTCAGACTTTAGCACGATTAGGCGGCGATGAATTTGCAATTCTCTTAGAAAACATCACAAATATCAATTTGGCCATCCAAGTTGCCGAAAGGATTTTACAACAGCTAACACTAACTTTTAAACTTACTAGATATGAAGTATTTATGAATGCCAGTATTGGAATTAGTTGGGGTAATAAAGATTATGATCGACCAGAATATTTATTGCGAGACGCCGATACAGCCATGTATCGTGCTAAAGCTTTAGGTAGAGCTAGATATCATGTTTTTGATCCAGCAATGTATCAGGAAGCTCTTCAACTTTTAGACTTAGAAAACGACCTGAGACGAGCTGTAGAACGACAAGAATTCCTTGTTTACTATCAACCGATAATTTCCCTCAGTACTGGCAGAATTTCTGGATTTGAAGCCCTGCTACGCTGGCAACATCCCAGCCGCGGCTTAGTTTCTCCCACAGAGTTTATTTCTGTTGCGGAAGAAACGGGTTTAATTAATACAATCAATATCTGGGTATTACAGTCAGCTTGTCATCAACTGAGAGTTTTACAGCGTCATTCACTGATATCACAATCCCTAACTATCAGTGTTAATTTGAGTGCGCGATTGTTTTTACAACCAAATTTGGTAGCACAAATTGATCAAATTATTAATGAAACTAAAATCAACGCCGCCAACTTGGAGCTAGAAATTACAGAAAGTGTAATTATGGAAAATATTAATACTGTGAGTTCAATTCTTCAGCAACTAAGGCAACGCCAAATAAAATTAGTGATGGACGACTTCGGCACAGGTTACTCATCTTTAAGTTATCTACATAATTTTCCTCTAAATGCACTCAAAATTGATAAATCATTTGTCAAACGTATGCAAGAAAACCAAAATAATATGGGGTTAGTACCTGCAATGATTAGTATTGCTGATTCAATGGGGATGGCCACAATCGCAGAAGGCGTTGAAACACAAGAACAGTTAGTTCAACTGAGAAGTTTAAACTGTAATTTTGCTCAAGGATATCTTTTTTCTCAACCCCTAGAACCAAAATTAGCTCTTGAGATGCTGACCACAACACCTCAATGGTAAATTATAAGAATGCTTCATTAGCATAACAGATAATTCTAAAATGATAGAAAATTAGTTAATATTAATATATATAAAATTGCCAAATGCATTTAGAAGCAAATAATCAATATAAAGGTAATATTTTGGTGGTCGATGATACCCCAGATAATTTACGTTTGCTATCAGCTATGTTGACAGCTCAAGGTTTTGAAGTTCGCAAAGCCCTAAACGGTAAAATGGCATTAACTGCATGTCAAATAGTTTTACCAGATGTGATTTTATTGGATATAAATATGCCTGGTATGGATGGCTATGAGGTATGTCAACAGCTAAAAGCTGACGAGAAAACATTTGAGATTCCAGTCATTTTTATTAGTGCCCTTGATGATGTTTTAGATAAAGTTAAAGCTTTTGATGTTGGTGGAGTTGATTATATTACAAAACCTTTTCATGGGGCAGAAGTTGTATTACGAATCGAAAATCAAATTAATTTGCGATCGCTACAAATTAAACTACAAGAAAAGAATTTATTGTTACAAAAAGCACTTGATAATTTAAAAGCTGCTCAAGTACAACAAATTCAAAACGAAAAAATGGTAGCATTGGGGCAATTAGTAGCTGGAATCGCACATGAAATTAATAACCCCGTCAGTTTTATTTATGGCAACATATTATACGCTAATCGATATCTGCAAGATTTAGTTAATCTGATTGATAACTATCAAAAAGAATATCCAAAACCAACATCCAAAATTCAGAAAATTATTGAAGATATAGATCTGAATTTTGTAATTAACGACCTGCCAAACATGATGGATGCAATGTATAGAGGAGCCAATCGAATTCGTGAGATTGTGGTAGCACTACAAAACTTCTCTCGAATTGATGAAGCCGGAATGAAGCAGGTAAATATCCATGAAGGTATTGATAATAGTTTGCTGATGTTACAACATCGACTCAAGGAAACAGCAAATCGTCCAGTTATTGTTGTAGTTAAAGAATATGGCAATTTACCGTTAGTAACCTGTTATGCCAGTGAGCTGAATCAGGTATTTATGCATTTATTGAGTAATGCTATTGATGCATTAGATAAGGGAATAGGCACTCAGGAGTGGGAAGCGATTAATCACAAAAAAACTGACGATCAACAACTGATAACCGAGCCGCAGATTCGGATTCATACAGGAGTAACAAACTCTGGTACTGTAAAGATAACGATCAAAGATAACGGCCCTGGTGTAGATGAGGTGTTGCGATCGCGTTTATTTGACCCATTTTTCACCACAAAATCTGTAGGCCAAGGTACCGGACTAGGATTAGCAATTAGCTATCAAATTATCGTACAGAAACACCAAGGACAAATTATTTGCACCTCATCCCCAGGCACAGGTGCAGAATTTGTGATTGAAATTCCCATCAAGCAACACTCCCCCTAAGGGGGATAAAAGTTAAAACCTTTACGCTACAAAAGAGCTTTTAATTTACATCAGGCATAATTTCCCATTCCCAAACAGGAACCTCTATAATTATCTGGGTTTATCTACTGTTAAAAATCCACAACCCTGCTAAAAGTATGACAGAAGCTACCCTTCCCGCTTTAATTGAGCAAATGTTGCAGCCTAAATTTTATCCCCACGCAGTCACAGAACCCATTCAACTGATACAAACCCACGTTTCTTATGTGCTGCTGACTGGAGAATACGCCTATAAACTCAAAAAACCCGTGAATTTTGGTTTTTTGGACTTCTCTACACTAGAGAAGCGGCAACATTTCTGTAATGAAGAGTTACGTTTGAATCAGCGGGGAGCAGGCGAACTGTATTTAGAAGTGTTACCAGTGACTCAAGTAGGAGAACAACACCATCTAGGAGCAACTGGGGAAGTTGTAGAATACGCGCTGAAGATGCGTCAGTTTCCTCAAGAGTCGCTGTTGAGTGAACTTTTTGAACAAGGCAAACTAGATGAGTCATATCTAGAAGAGTTGGGACGGGTAGTGGCTCAATACCATGCTGAAGCCTATACGGATGATTACATTCGTAGTTTTGGTGAAGTGCTAAAAGTGCGTGCCGCATTTGATGAAAACTATGAGCAAACGCAAAAGTACATCGGCGGCCCTCAGACACAGGAACAGTTTGCACAAACAAAGCAATATACAGATAACTTTTTTGCAGAACATCGAGAATTATTTACCAGCAGAATTCAAAATCATTACATTCGTGAATGTCACGGAGATTTACACCTGAGAAATATTGCTCTGTGGCATGACAAAATTATGCTGTTCGATTGCATTGAGTTTAACGAACCGTTTCGCTTTGTCGATGTCATGTATGATGTGGCGTTCACGGTGATGGATTTAGAAGCACGGCAACGCCAAGACTTAGGTAATGCGTTTTTGAATGCCTATATAGAACAAACAGGAGACTGGGAAGGCTTACAAGTCCTGCCTTTGTATTTAAGCCGTCAAGCTTACGTTAGAGCAAAAGTAACTTCATTTTTGCTAGATGATCCAAGTGTACCCGTGGCGGTAAAGCAAGAGGCGACAAAAACTGCCGCAGACTACTACACCCAAGCGTGGGAGTATACTAAACCAAATCTTGGGCAACTGATTCTGATGTCAGGGTTGTCGGGTTCTGGTAAAAGTACTACAGCTCGGTATTTAGCTCGTCAATTGGGAGCGATTCAAATTCGCTCGGATGCTGTGCGGAAACATTTAGGAGGAGTACCCCTGTGGGAGAAAGGTGGCGATGATTTATATCGTCCTGAAATGACACAAAAAACTTACACACGGTTGCTAGCGCTGGGAATTATATTGGCTAATCAAGGTTTTACAGTAATTTTGGATGCTAAATATGATCAGCAACAGTGGCGACAAGAAGCAATCGCCCAAGCCCAAAAACACAAACTTCCTCTTCAGATTATTCAATGCACAGCACCACTAGAAGTTTTGCAAGAACGCCTCGCCAAACGTGTTGGTGATATTGCTGATGCCACCGCCGATTTACTCACCTCACAACAAAAGCAAGCTGAACCCTTTACTGAAGCAGAACAACCCTACGTCAAAATTTTAGACACCACTCAATCACAACAAGCGCAACTAAAACAAATAATTGGCTAATAGCCTTTTTGCTAAAAAAAAATTCGTAATTTATAATTGCAATTTATAAATTACGAATTACGAATTGCTGAGCGGAGTTGAAACAAATCGAAGCATTACAAATTATTTCAATTTATGACACAAAAAAATAACGGCTTTTTAAATATTCCTCCAGACTTTTTTTCTCAACTCTTATTTGGGGCATTTTTAACAGCCATCCTATCAATGACAGGTTCGCCACCCGCCCTGAGTATATTTTTAGGAATTATCGGGGGTTTTACTTTAGGTTGGATCACAAGTTCCAGCAAAAATAGCCCCCAGCCTCCGACTGTAGCCTCTTCTGATGGTGTCGATGCTGGATTGAAATATTGGTTATTTTTCATGCTTGGCTTTGTGTTCTTGGGTTATCCAGCACCTATGAGTATTTTGCTAGGTGGAATAGCCGCTTTTGGTGGAGGTTGGATTACTGCTTGGTGGGGTAGTAAAGAAGAAACTAAAACTCAGTTGCAAGTTGAAGAGTCAGAATCTGAGGGAGTTGAACCAACCAATCAAAGACCAACCAAACACCAGAGAAGACCCACCCGTCGTTATCGTCGCGCTCCCGGAAGTTTCAATTTTAGGTTTTGGCAAAGGTAGAGGACTGGGGACTGGGGACTGGGGACTGGGGACTGGGGACTGGGGACTGGGGAC
>NZ_JCACKM010000156.1:0-15748 GCF_059505385.1 Desmonostoc vinosum | reverse complement strand
GGGTGGGCATCTTGCCCGCCCTAATTATGCAAGTTATATATGGAACAGCTTATCTGCCTTGTCATTCTTGTTTCTGACTTGATTTTTCTATTAGATCTGTGCGTTTTTTATGCCACCACTCATCATTAATTTCAATTGCTTCTCCACTTTCAATTCCTTCTATCAAAAGCTCTTCTATATGTTCTTGAGCTTTACGTTTTTGGTCTTGAGAGATTAATTCTTGAAGGTACTCACTGACTGAGCCATAGCCACCTTTGATAACTTGCTCATCAACAAAGGCTTTCATCGACTCAGGCAACGCAATATCGATGCTGGTCATAATTTTGATAGTTCAAGTGAACTGTTTTTTCTATATTATCAAGCTAATTATCTCTGTTTTCTTTCTATATTTTTGTTTGAGATGAGAGAAGAGCGATCGCACTAAAGCAAAAAAGCCGCACAACATCAAATCATCGTCTCAACTCTGAAAGATGTGTGCGTTTTTTATTTGTCAGTTTCCTAGAAAGTAAAAGTAGTACGGAGTACACCTACAGTTGTTGTGTCATTATTGCTGTTACTTTCAGGATTAAACAGCACAAATGCCCCAGGGGTAATGCTGATGTTATCACTGATCCGAAAACGGTAGTAAGCCTCCAGATGGTAAGGAACAGCTCGATTTTCACCTTCAGGAGCCAGTCTAGCTGTACCGCCAACCTCAGTACGATATAATGGTTGCCCAAAAATCAAGCCAGCGTTATTGCCTGTTTGGAATAAATCTTTAAAATGAATACCCACCATCCAACTCGTGAAAGTGGTTGAAGCGTCAACATCGCCAGACGAATCTTCCACAAAGAAAGCTGCACCATAGCCAGACAGTGCTACTTTAGGAGAAAATCGCCAAGTCACAGTTCCACCAACAGAGTTGAGTTTTACAGGTGTTCCCAGATCAACCCCCGCCAATGAACCAATATCATTACGAGCTAATCCTGTGCCCAGGATGTTGATCTCATGATAGCTGTTGGCGTAGTTTAAGCCGATATCTATCGAATTGCTTGGTCTAAAAGTTAATTGGGCTGCCACAATACTACTGCCCCCGAAAAAACCTGCTCCCAGAGGTGTATTTGAAACACCTGGTAGTACTTCGCCAGCTTCTTGGGCAATGTTGGAGTTGACATTACCATATAAAGCTCTCAAATCTAGCTGCTCGGAAATCTGAAAAATAAAACCAGCAGCAGATGCTAAACCAGAACCAGAAGTTCCCCCAGAAACACGTATTACAGGGTTTAAGCCGGCAAAGCGAGAAATTGCCTCTTGTCCTTCACCGTAAAAAGGAGTTATGGGAGGGAAAGCATCTGACACTTCCGCAGCAGTTCCCGCAAACAGCGTTAATTGCTCAGCAACGGGAAAAATATAAACCAGTTTATAAACCCCAACAGAGTTGGGACTAACACCAGATAAAGTCTTAACATCAACTCCCGGAAATTGAGGCTCAAAGCTGGTGCGGGCACTGCTAGCACTTAATAATGGTGATGCTAATCCCAAACTTTCTTGCAGACTACCACTGCCATCTACACCACCCAAGAAATTATGAGCTTGCAACCCAGTAATCAGTAAGTCTTTGCCAGTAAAACTAGTATTGAGATTTAACCGCACCCGGTTTGTCAGTATGATACCAGGGTCATCACGATCAGGAGCGCCGCCCGTAGCACCAATAGCTGAGATAATTACTTCTCCATTGAGCTTGGTAGTTGTGGAAAACTGATTTGCTTCTAACTCACTTGTGCGTGCTTCTAGAGTATCTACTCGACCTCGTAAAGTACTTAATTCCGCAGCAAATTCTTCTTGCAGTTTTTGCAATGTGGCTAAGTCTTGTTTTGTTACCAAGTCGGCAGTTGCTGTAGCAATTAACTCGTTAACTCTATCCAAACAGGCATTTAAACCAGCAGCAAACTCATAACGAGTCATTGCACGGTTGCCTCGGTAAGTACTGTTTGGATATCCAGCAATACAACCATAACGCTCAACTAGAGACTGCAACGCACTAAAAGCCCAATCTGTAGGCTGCACATCTGATAGTTGTGATACAGACGTTACCTGTTCTATTGCTTGCGAGGCTAAGACTTGGGGAAATTCAGGGTTTCCGCTTACAGTTACTCTTGATTTTGCCCTTTGTTGCTTAACTTTTACTGGAAGTGTTGGAATTGTGCTTTGAGTTGTTGAGGGAACTAATTCCTCATGACTCAAAACTATTTTGTTGTCATCTATATTTTTAGCTCTAACTTTTTCTGCCAAAAAATTATGAGACTGGGTGTGATGTTGAGCTTCTTCTATGGTAGGTATTGCTTGTACAGGTGAAACTTTAATCAATAAGCACAAGAAACTGACTCCACTAACAGAAGCTAGTAGAACTGCCTTCACGGTCACTCCTCAAACGCAATTTTGAATGTAGATGTCCAAGCTAGAATCAATTGCTCAAGTCACTGGACAATTTTTTTGAAACTATAAAAGCTTCTTTGATTATTTAAATATATTTGTGTACAACTTTTTAATTTTTTAGTTAAGAATTTTTGATGGCAATAATTATGATCAAAAATTCTTTTTTGGGAGAAAAACTACTTAAAATTTTTGGAGCAGCTTTGTAGTAATTTGTAGTTATGTAGTAGCGATCGCACCACATCAAAATCGCTCCAAGCTTCTAAACTGTGGGCTATCTTTACAATTTTTTATCAAAAATCCTGATTTTTACTGATATATCTGAGGATAGTTCCGAAAATTAGCAAATTGATGATGTAGCTTGCTCTATGTTAAAGAGCTAGTAGATGGTAAAGAGTGTGGTTGATTTTCAACGCAGAGGACGCAGAGTTAACGCAAAGGTACGCAGAGTTTGGTAAGGATAAACCATGAGGCTTGATAGTAAACTTGCGGCTGTGTTGTTTGGTGCAGCAATTGCTATTGTACAGCCGTTAGTGGTTGCGGCGTTAACAGCCTCACAAGTGAGTGCGATCGCTCAACAAATTACAGTCCGTATTGATGGTGCTAATACTGGTTCTGGGGTAATTATTGAACGTGAAGATAATAATTATACTTCTGATGGGGTTACTTCAGTCGCCTTTAGCCCAGATGATAGAACTTTAGCTAGTGGTAGTCGTGATAAGACTATCAAAATCTGGAATCTCGCCACAGGGCAAGAAATTACCACCCTCAATGGTCATTCTAATTGGGTTACTTCAGTCGCGTTTAGTCCAGATGGCAGAACTTTAGCTAGTGGTAGTGATGACGCGACTATCAAAATTTGGCGGCTATCTGAGTAACTATTTTCTGACCAATGACAAATGACAACCACCAGTAAATGTGCAATTTAGAAGCGTAACAGCTTATTCTGAGTGTAATTCATCTCACATACACTTAGCAAAACAAGCGATCGCACCACATCAAATCATCGCTCCAAGCTTCTAAACTGTAGCTATCTTTACAATTTTTTATTAAAAATCCTGATTTTTACTGGTATACCTGAATAAAATCCCAAAAATTGGCGAATTCGTATCGTAGCTTGCTCTATTCATGTCAGGTTGAAGGGAAAATATTTTTTTGTCAGTACTTAAGTAGTATGCAATTAAAGTTATTTTATCGCATCTCACCAAGAGTGGTAACGGCTTCTGTAATGTCAGCTTTAGCTTTGGTGGTTGCCACTACTATCGATAATCAGCCGAGTTATGCTGTGAAGACCTTGTTTTTCTGCACACAAGAACGCGGTGTGCCAGTTACTAAGATACGTACTTCACGGGGAAATGAGACTTTCATCCGTTGGGCAGTTCAAGATTTTAAAAAGTATCCACCTGCAAAGCGCTGTCAGATTATTTCTGCTAGGCTTCAACGCTATTACGAGCAAGGTTGGTTTTTTATTACGAGTAGAGATAACTTTAACAATTATCCAGTTTTATGCATTGCCTATCGCAAAGGCGTGCCTTGTGAATCAGCTAATCTACTATTAACTTTCAAACCCGGAACTGATACAAGAAAAGTTTTGCAGCAGATGCTTAATTATCGCCGTTTTCCTGTAGGTGAGCCGATTGATTTAAGTGAATGTCAAGTGTTTAGCTATGATCAAGAAGGTAATTTGTATCTTGATGTTAAGCAGTTTGTAGATAGTAATGAGTGTAGGTAATTTTTAACCAACTGTCACAATTTCTAAAAACCTGTATTAATGGTTTCCATATCCTGAGCTAAATCTGCTTTATTATAATGACGTTCTATTTTATTTTGTCCCAATAGTTGTTGAAATTTCCATGCAGATAAGTTAGCTAAGTGACGCGTTTGGGCAAAAGTAAAAATATTCTGTGCATATAACTGTATTATCAAAGGATGAGCGATCGCATTTTTGCAGAGATAGTTAATAGATAACAACAATGCGATCGCTTTCACATAAGCAATTTCGCCATGAAGTAAAATCAAGAAATAACAGCAAAAACAGGAGCAAGAGTATGCAAGCCATACTTTTAAGCCGCGAAGAAGTTGCACGACGCGCTAGAGAAATATATGAAAACAGTATTCGTCAACAAGTGGAAACGGCAGAAAACACCAGTAAGATGGTGATTATCGATACAGAAACAGGCGAATACGCAGTTGATAAAATAGGTATAGAATCGGCGCGATATTTACGTAATAAACGCCCATTTGCTCGATTATATGGTATCCGCATTGGTTACAAAGTTGCTGTTTCCTTCTGTGGTTTTCTGGAGCGTGATTCATAAAAAAACCGACTGGTTGTATCGCTCTACCAGTCGGTGACTAGCTTGTTTAGGAGGAGTAAGCAAAACTGGGAATTTTACAAAACTTTGCCTTATAATTGCAGAGATGAAGACTAGGTTTAATAATTGCCTATTTAACAGCCTTAATCTTAAGCTTGTATCGCTTTAGACAAGTTATGTTTAATTTACACTTGTTTTGCTTAACTTTGGTAGATGCGATAAACGTATTATTTGTAATTGTATGGGTTGGTGCAGAACCCAGATTGCTTATAAGTATACCTTTAGAGTCAAAATAATCAAGGTATTTGTCCCACTTCTTAAACTGGCTGAAAACTTCTATGACTTCTCACGAAAGTGATGCAAAGGAAACGCCTACGACGTCAAAAACATGGCGCAATTGGCAAGAAAATTTAACTTTGGTGGCGATCGCTTTATGTTTGGCACTCCTAATTAGGACTGTGATTGCAGAACCTCGCTACATTCCTTCAGATTCGATGGTACCTACGTTATATACAGGCGATCGCTTGGTGGTTGAAAAAATCTCCTATCGTTTTCACCCACCGACAACCGGGGATATTATTGTCTTTCAGCCACCCGCAGAATTACAACGAAAGGGATACCCTAAAGACCAAGCTTTCATTAAACGGGTAATTGGTGTACCAGGGGAGGTAATTAACGTTGCTCATGGCACAGTTTACCTCAACGGTCAACCCTTAAAGGAAGAATATATCGCTGAACCACCAAAGCAGCCATTTCTACCCGTGAAAGTTCCAGAAGATGAATTTTTTGTGATGGGAGATAACCGCAACAATAGTAATGACTCTCGTTACTGGGGTTTTTTACCTAGAAAAAATATTATTGGTCGAGCCACATTTCGCTTTTGGCCTCTCGACCGGATTGGCTTGATTTAGCTTAAACAGCCATGTTGCCCTACAGTGTGCTGACTGTTTTGCATAATTCCCATACCAATCCTTTAGGTCGTGATTGTATGAGGTGCATTCCAATTTTTTCTAGCACCCGCTTTGAAGCTATATTATTTGGATTGCATCCAGCAGTTATTCTTTGCATACCTGGTTGACAAAGTACCCAATCTATCATTGCTTTTGTAGCTTCAGATGCATACCCTTGCCGTCTATATGATGGAACTATGTAATAGCCAATTTCTACTGCATCTGTAGGTTCTCCTGTGGCATCTGGAATAATTTTGACCATCACGTGACCAATAAGCGTTTTTTCTGTTTTATGAATAATTAAACTTCCCCATCCCCATTCGCTTTGTAATGGGTAATTACACAGAATATCTGCAATTTCTGGCAAATTTTGAAGAAACTCTTCTTCATGCCAGTTAGGCAAAACTGTAACTCCCAGAAATTTTGCTAATTCAGCATTTCCAATGATTGCTGTTTTGACAATTTCCAATGTCAAGGGTACTAAATATAATCGTGCAGTAACAAGATTTTTCATATTATTCTTTTACCCATTTCAATACATTTGGATCTTTATCATAGTGGTAGGTCACACCATCTTTAGTAGTGATGGATTTTCCTTGACTTCCCCTGCTTCTAATAGTGGCAATAGAATAATCTGTTAATGTGTTAATTTGTTTATGAGACAATCCTTGAGTTGTGTCTATCTCTATTAATATTTCTGGTTTGATTGGCAGTCCATTGTGAGAAGAGATATCTATTGTGGTTTTAACTTTTTCAGGTGAAGCGATGATAATTGCTTTTTGCTGGCGATAATCTTCTACAGAAACAAGTTGCCAATTAGAATCTTCTGAAAGTTCTAAAACCCATTGATGATAATTAAATAGACTCTCCCTATGTCCAACACTGATAAAAGTTGTTTTCGTTTCTTGTAATTGTTGATATAAATTCTTTTCATTAGTTAAATCTAAAGCACTAGTTGCTTCATCTAAAATCGCGAAGCTAGGGTGAGTAATTAATATTCGTGCGAAAGCCAAACGTTGTTGTTCTCCCAAAGATAATATATTTTCCCAAGGAACTTCTGCGTCAAAGCCATTCACACGGGTAAGCAAGTTTTGCAGATTAACTTGTTGTAAAACTTCTTCGAGTTCGCGATCGCTTATTTCCCGATCTGTATGAGGATAGAGTAACTGTTCGCGCAAAGTCCCCAAAATTATATAAGGACGTTGGGGTAAAAATAAGAGTTCATCTAGCGGGGGCCTCACTAGTTTACCAGTTCCAGCGTTCCACAAACCGGCGATCGCTCTCAACAAAGAACTTTTACCCCGACCACTTGGCCCTACAATTAACAACCCTTCTCCTAGTTGAACAGACAGTGACAAGTCTTCAACAATCACCTGCTCATAGTTTGGTGTTTGTAGGGTGACATCCTCAAAAGCTAAATGCTTTTCTTCTATGACTTTAATAGTATTTACATTTTCTGGTTGTTTACTAACAGCTTGTAGCGCATCGGAAAACTCAGCTAAACGCTGTACATAACTAGAAAATCGTCCTGAAAAGCCAAATTCAGATATTAAGGTTCCCAGAGCATTAGAAAACACAAAGCAAATAAAACTAATTTGGCTAATTTCTCCATAATCAATTTTATCTTGAATAAATAAAGGTGTAAGGATAAACATCGAAAATACACCGATCGCAGACTGATATGCTCTCCCAAAAGCATCTTGTCCTCTTTCCCAATTCAGCTTGCGTTCAGCAATTTTGAGAACATTATCAAATCGGCGTTGAATTATATTTAATTCTTCTGCTTCTCCCTGAAAAAAAGCAATCGATTCTGCATGATTGCGAACATGAGTCAGGCAATAAGCGAAATCTGCTTTAAACTCAAGTTCTTCTTGATTAATTTTATTTAATTCTTGATTTAAGTAAACAGCTACTAAATTACCTATAATTGTATAAATAACCAAATAAATTGCAATTTGTGAAGAAATTGACCAGATAATTATTATAGAACTTGCCATTTCCAGAATTTTTTCTAGAAAAGTAGCTGAAAACATCAAAGCATTGCTAGCAATAGGCTCTAACTCTTGAGCTATGCGTTGATCTGGATTATTTATATCAGATTTAAAATTGATTTTATAATAAGCTTGATTGCTAAAATATTTTTTTAAAATATGGTTATTTAGCCATTTGTACCAATCAATAACTATCTTTTTTCTGACATATCTTAAAGAAGTTACCAAGAGGACTACCGCTACAACAATGAGAGAGGATAGCCATAAAGTACTATTATATTTATCAAGGTCTCTTTCTTCAATAATAATATCGAGTACATAACGATTCCAGTAGCTATTTGCAGCATTTACACTTATAAGTCCGACTATTAATAATACTAAGAGAATGAGCATTCCCCATGAGCGAATCACGTCTAAAAATGCTCTCCCCCCTGCCTCTGTTGGATACCAATAAGGGCCTGCAACTACTTTAACATCCCCCCAAAATCGAGTAATGGCTGAAAAAGGATTCGTTGTGGTTTGATCACGAGCAACTTGAGTTTGCATACTCTAAAAATAAAAGCTTGAACTATGACCTTTGAGGATTTAAACTTTTGAAATCATACTCAGAAGCCATTTTTTACCCTACTGCAATTTGTGCGTTCTTGCAATTATTCCTCCTCAACAATTTCAATTATTGAAGAGTCTAAGCGCATTCCATATGATGTTTTATCGCTATTTTTGGGTAAGTAGAATTTCTGCGATCGCCTGCGAAATAGGATAGTGTGGTGAATATACTTCCATCCAGAAAAACTCACCAACCGGGTTAACCTCAAGGAATACGTGTTTGCCATCGGGGGTGACGAGAATATCAATCGCCCCATAATTTAAGCCAAAATAAGCCATTAGTTTAAGGAGTTTTTTCTCGATATCTTCTGGCAAATCGTAGGGTTGCCAACTCTCAACTAAGGCTTTGCCCTCTTTGCGCCAGTCGTAAGTAGATCCTTCTAAGCTTTGGGAGTCTACAGCAGCAGTAAATACACGATGTCCGACAATAGTTGTGCGTAACTCTAGCGCCTTTGGTACGTTTTCTTGAAACGTCATCGGACAAAAACGCAGTCCATCCATATTTTCCAGATCATCATCTGTAACTGGAGTCGTAAACACAACGTTTTCTCGTCCCTGCTGATCATAGATAGCAAAGGAAGAAAGCATCTTGGTAATGATACCTTGCTGACATTCTTGGGCAAATTGCTTAACTGCTTCAGGATTGTTGGAGGTTAGGGTACGCGGAGTCAAAAGCCCAATTTCTCGTGCAACTTGCAGTTGTAGTTGCTTATTATTAGCCCGATCCACATTAGACATTTTATCAAAGTGGAATCCTTGAAGGCTGGCAATCATACCCCTAACAGTGGCACGACATTCATTAATTGACGCATCTCTAAATTGCTTGTCCATTGAGTCGGGGATTTTTTGCCCGTAGCGCATCCGCCGATACCAAACTGAGGACACCTCACTCAAATCAAGCTTTTGTTCGCCATCAGTAATAATTACCCGCTCAGAATCACCATAGTAAATATCTAACTTCACTTCGGTGGGATATCTGTCTGTATCAAACCGAAATGCTTTTTCTCCCCTAGCTGCAATTTCTTTGATTACTAGAGGAATGCTTTCGTTGTCTTGGCTAAAAGTAACTATTAATACTGTCATAGAAAATTTTTCACTGAAGTACTTAATTTTTATGAAAAGTTCGTAGCAATAAATTTTGTAGGTTGGGTTGTAGCCAGATTTCGCAGGGTACGGAGTGAAACCCAACATGGTTCTCGGTGTTGGGTTTCGTTCCTCAACAACTACAACTGCTTTTTAGGAAATCAGAGCATCGGCGATCGCGTTTGCAATGGGCAAGTCTAAATCTTTCTCCAACATTCCCCACTCTCCTACTGGGTTATTTTCCAAAAAGACATATTCACCTGATGGAGTAAGGATAAAATCTAACGAGCCAAACGTCAGCCCAAATTTTCCCATAAAAGTTTGAAGGCGACGCACAATTTCATTAGGAAGCTCATGATGTTGCCATGCACCAACCTCAACACCAGGTTTACGCCAATCAGCTTTAGCTGCTGCATACGCATCAGCATTTAGCGCCCCCACAAATACATTGCCATTCACATACACCACCCGTAATTCCTGCTGCTTAGAAATTTGCTCTTGAAAAACCATTGGGCAATAGCGCAGTGACTCAGCATCTTGTAAGTCTTCCTCTTTAACGCTGCTGGTGTACAGAAAGAACGAAGAATTAGCTTGCATACTGCGGGAAAGAGTAGTTAATAGCTTGCTCACCATTTTGCCGTTTACTTGGTGAAAAAACTCTCGTGCTGCTTCTGCTTTATTGGTGA
Source organism: Desmonostoc vinosum (assembly GCF_059505385.1). Lineage (NCBI taxonomy): Bacteria > Bacillati > Cyanobacteriota > Cyanophyceae > Nostocales > Nostocaceae > Desmonostoc > Desmonostoc vinosum. The sequence goes on along the minus strand of NZ_JCACKM010000156.1, from coordinate 5,705 downwards.
CAAGAGTCTGGGGAATGGTAAAACCTACCTCAGAAGCAATTCGCAATTGACGCAGCTTGTTACTTGCATAGTTTATCCGCTCTAAATCATCTATCCAAGTAGCTCCCTTGAGGCTGTCCCAAAAACCATCTAAAGTTGCTTTTGATTCTCTAATACAAGCTTCTCGGTACTGTGGAGCTAATTCCTTACCTAATTGTGGTTCCCAAATGCGCCGCGACCACACAGCTTGTACCTGCTCTGTGCTGACAGAGTGGTTGCCATATTCTATAGTGTGATAGCTTTTGGATTTGTCAAAGTGTGCTGTTAATTGTACTTCTAAAGGAAACTTATCAGTATCGAGACGGAATGGTTGCACCCCTTTTTTTGACAAAGCTTCTGCCACTCTATCTATTGTGAAGAAATCACCACTGTGGGTAATTAATAAAATAACGTCACGCGATAGGCTCATAAAATATTTTCTTGTTTTAATTTTTCGGAGGTAGATGTTGGGAACTACCTGAAAAAGTTGCTCTCCAGATAGATCCCCGACTTCTTGAAGAAGTCGGGGATCTAAAGTCGCCACAACATCATGAATAATTAAGCTCGACTGCTATTCTTTTAGTTCAGACGAAGCTCACTATATTTAGCGGTCTTCCCAATCTGAAGGCCATTTTAAAGTCCAGATTGGGGGAGGGGGAGGAGTATCGGTTGGCGGCTGTGGAGGTTGTTCTGCCGCCAGGAAGCGGGCAAAGAATGGTAATGCTTGGATATCCAATGCTTTTAATACGTTAGTAGACATGGGCTTTTCTCTATCGGTTGTTAGCATTAAGTAGTTTTCAATTATCAAGTAACTGAAAACTACTTCTTGAATTCAGATAACGCTAACTGGGTTTAGTAGTCTTCCCAATCGGAAGGGTACTTTCTTGTCTGAGATGGGAGATTATCTGACTGTGCAGCTTGTTCTTCCAAGAAACGAGCAAAGAATGGTACTGCTTGGATATCTGATTCTTTAACTACGTTGGTAGACATGGTACTATTCCTTGATATTGGTTGTTACTCACGAGTAGCTTGAAGTTATTTGATAACTGCTACTTCTTAAATTCAGATGACGCTAACTGGGTTTAATACTCTTCCCAATCGGAAGGGTACTTTAGTGTATTAACACCCCAATCGGAAGGTAAATCTGACTGTGCAGCTTGTTCTCCCAAGAAACGAGCGAAGAATGGTACTGCTTGGATATCTGATTCTTTAACTACGTTGGTAGACATTGCTCTTTCTCCTCATGAGAAATTGTTTTAGCAATTCAACATATATCAGCAATTTAATATACGTACAAGGACAGTTAAGACACTTAAGAAATTAATTAAAAGACAGTTAAGACAGTTAAGACAATTAAGACAATTAAGATGCTGTTTCTCAAGAAATGTAAAGATTAGTAATGTAGTGGTTATATTTTTGAAAACATAATTTGTATGATGTTAATATACCTAACGTTTATACATAAATATTCATAAAAATTTATAAATAATATTTCATCTTGTGAACTATAACTTTCCATTTTTTTAATACTCTGAATAGAGAATAATCAAAATTAAATATAGAGAGTTGAGAGCAGAGAATTTGGTTGAAATGCTTGATTATTTGTTACTTATTATGGTATTATCTGCAAAAAAATTAGTAAATTCTGAGGTGTGAATAACACTAGTTATTAGTTATAGTTCCCCAACAAGACGTAAGGTAGGAAACCCTCGGATTTCGCACTCTTGTTTTCAAACCGAAGCTTTCTGTTTATCCAACAAATTTGATATTTGTGAGAAATGCGGCGATCGCTTGTTAGCGAAATCATACCAAAATAATAGATTGCACGAATACAAGAACTACCCTCACCCAATACTTACAAAACTTAATTACGAATTACGTTAGCGTTAGCGAAGCGGTAGCGAGTCCTCGAGCGTCAGCGGTAGCGATAGCGTAGCGTTAGCGAGTCATCGAGCGTCGGTACGAGCGTCATTACGAATTACGAATTACGAATTATTTAACTGGTGATAATTCAGCAGACTGAACACCTTGTAATTGGTAGCTCTCGAAAGTAACTTTTTGCTCGCAATTCTCCATTTGGGGTGAACTTGTTGGCCTATAGGTAGCTAGTTCATAATAGAGCCGATTACTTTGTCGCCGACATTTTGTACTGAGTAACTTATCTCCCACTCTAAACTGACTGTAGAGTGTGTCTCCAACACGCCACTCATCAATTAAAGTTCCATCCTTTTCATCAATTACAAAGTGACCAGCACCCTGATCCTTAGCAACTAATTCATAATTACGTACTATTTTGTTCTCTCCTTCTCCGTAAGTTATTTGCCAAGTATAGCGCACGGGATTATTAGAAATTGGCTGAATTCGCAGTGTCATTGGTACAGTTCTCGACTGCCCTTTCACAGAGCGATCAAGCATTCTACCGCTCCATGTACCTTGCCAATTTTGCGGAAAAGAATTACTCGATAATGTCACACCTTGCACAATTTTTATCATTACCAATATCAAAAGAGATACCAGTATCCCAACTAGGAGGCTTCGCTTCAGTATTGGAAAAAACTGTTCTATATTACTAAACATAATGTTATTAGACTCAGGATAAGAAGAAAAAATGATTTCTCAACCTTTGTAGAAATGTAGTAATGCTACGTTTCGACACTAAAATTCATCCCATCAATCAGCAACGCCTCTTTTTTCGATTAATCCCTCACCATTTACTCTAGTACAACTTAATTTTGAACCCTGATAAATATGCTGCAAATCATCACCAAAAACCGAAATAAAACCTTATTAAGTGATTGACTATACGTAAAAAATTGTAGGATGACTCATTTTGATGACAACACTTAAGCATTGTCATCATACTGATATCTTGCACCAGTCCCAAAAACCGCCATAGGTTAGAAACCTATGGCTAATAGCAAAAGTCCTCTCAAGAGGACTAAATCTCACAAAAAGCATAGATTTTAGTCCACTTAAGTGGACTTGACCTAATAAGAGCGAGAATTTATTCTCTGGCGGGAGATTGGGCAGGTGCAAGATCTAAGCATAGGCACTTTGTATTAAGGTATATAGAAATTTTCTACAAAACATCTAGATTTAGACTGAATTGTCCTCAAAAAACCTGATTACTGTGATGCAGATATTACAGCTCATTGAGATCAATCAAGTCAAATCAAAGAAATTCGGCGTTGCTGATGATGGGGTAAATTTTGGTGTGATTGACTGGTCATCCTTAAATTTGTAACAGGTTAGCGATCGCTTGCGGTAAGGGCAATACAATTACAACCAACAAGACCATTGCCAGCAACCCTAAAATGTCACGCCTATTATCCAATTCAGTGACATCATTAAGTGCAGGTTCATCAATTAACGGTATGAATAACAAAATAATTGCCCACACCAAAAACTCATCTTGAACTAAAGCAAGCAGTAGCAACAACAACCGAGAAATCTGACCAATTGCCATTGCAGTTCGTTGTCCAAACATCGCATGGATGATGTGACCTCCATCTAATTGTCCTACTGGCATTAAATTTAATGCTGTCACAATTAGTCCTAAAAAACCGGCTACAGCGATTGGATGCAAGTCAATCGCAGATTTTGCAGTTAATTGACTACCCAAAGCTAATTTAGCTAACAAAGCTAGTAAAATAGAATACTTGGGATTGAGAGCATCAGGATTCAACAAACCTGTTTTTTCCGTCAAAGGCACAATTTCGGAATGAGCCAAACCCCAAATGAGTAACGGCAAAGTTGCGATAAATCCTGCAATTGGCCCAGCAATACTCACGTCAAACAAAGCCTTTCGGTTAGGAATCGGACTACGCATTTGAATAAATGCACCGAAAGTTCCCAAGAAAAAAGGCATGGGAATAAAGTAAGGCAACGTCGAACGAATTTTGTAGAATCTCGCTGTCAAATAGTGACCAAGTTCATGAATACCCAAAATAGTCATTAATCCCAGAGCGTAGGGCAAACCCTTGAGCAACACACCAGGATTTGATTCTAATGTTGTTGGGTCAACGCCAGCAATTTTTGCTCCCACCAAAGTAGTTGTTACCAACGTAGCGGCTAAAAGCAGAAGTGCCAATCCTGGACGAGTTAAGCCTTCGCTATTGCGTCGTCCACTCACCCCTTTGGCAGCTTGAGTATTAGGAACCAGTACAAAGAAGGGTTTACCATTAAAACCTTCTTGAAAGATAATCAAGAAGCGATCGCCAAATTGGGCTTCGATATTTTCCTTAACTTGTTGGTAGGCGTTGCTGGGTGAAGTTCGCAACTGACCCCGACAGACAACAGCTTGCGGTCGATACTCGATATTTTGCACATAGTACACAGACCAAGGAAAGCAATTTCGTAACTGAGTCTCTTCTGTTGGTTCGATAGGGCGCACTGACACTGGTTCTGCGGTAGGATGAATGGCCTGGAGTTCCGAAGTTTGGGGTTCTGTCTGTGTATTTGTTGGCGTATTTGTTGGTGTTCGACGCCCCCACTGAAACAACAGCCAGTATAGCAAAAGACAGATAACTGATGACCAAATAATCAGCGATGGCGGCGGAGGTTGTTTAACCCCATACTTCAGCGTCCATCCACTCAATAGAAATGCTGGTGTCATCAACACCAACCATAACAACCACACCGGCGTTCGGGTGATCTGAGCGACGCTGCGCTGCACCATTAGATAAGTTGCTAGCCCAAGTAAGAGGAGAAACCAAAATGCCATGTTACTTTCACTAAATTTTGACACAATGCCCTCCCTGTAGAACTAGTGCCACAGCACTATCTACAAGGCAGACTTTAAACCCCAATTTTTGCAACAACGGTTAACAGTGCCGAAAACTCTCAAGTTTCTATAATTGAGTATTTCTACACTCACCTATTGTTTACAACTCCTCAGTTTCGGTTTTTTTCATGTGCCCCTTACCTCAACAGCCGAGTTATACAACCAAGCCACCACGCGCTGTGCTAGACAGCATTTTTTCTTTTCCACCTAATCGGGACATCTTAGGGGGAACCTCTTATTTTATTGTAAGAAATGAAGGGAATATCCTCATAGATTGCCCGGCTTTAGACCAAACAAATCAAGATTTTTTGCGATCGCAAGGAGGCGTCCGTTGGTTATTCCTCACCCATCGAGGCGCTATTGGCAAAACTGTAGAAATTCAAAAAATTTTTGAGAGCGAAGTTTTAATTCAAGAACAAGAAGCTTACTTGTTACCAAACCTCACCGTAACCAGCTTTACTCAAGAATTCAGCCTTAATTCCACAGCACAAGCGATTTGGACACCAGGACATTCCCCCGGCTCATCTTGCCTTTACTATAGCGACCTGGGAGGCGTTTTATTTTCTGGCCGCCATCTCATCCCCAACCAACAAGGCGAACCCGTGCCACTAAGAACAGCAAAAACCTTTCATTGGCCAAGACAAATTCACAGTCTCCAGTCCTTGCGAGAACGTTTTACACCAGAAACTCTCCAATATATTTGCCCAGGTGCTAACACAGGTTTTCTCAGAGGTAAACGTGTCATAGACCAAGCTTATCAACGTTTAACCAACCTGGATTTACAAGCTTTGCTACAGATGCAGCCCCTACTTTAAGGGAACACCAAAAAACATAATTAATTACAAAAACAGGGAGTAGGGAGTAGGGAGTAGGGAGTAGGGAGTAGGGAGTAGGGAGTAGGGAG
>NZ_JCACKM010000155.1:0-15752 GCF_059505385.1 Desmonostoc vinosum | reverse complement strand
TCGATGACTCGCTCTAAGCGAAGCTATGCCGTAGGCTTTACGCTACGCTATCGCTGACGCTCGTACCTCGCTACCGCTTCGCTAACGCTAACGCTATCGAGGACTCGCTCTAAGCGAAGCTATGCCGCAGGCTTTACGCTACGAAGCGCGTAATTCGTAATTAAGTTTTGCTCCTGTTTTCTACCTTTTTTGGTAACTAAAATTACTGTTACAAAAACTGTTACAGTTTTCGTAACAGTGCCATCTTTCTGGTATGGCCAATGCAATAGTAAACAGTTGAGACATGATTTGTCTAAGTCCCGTTAGACACACATCAAACAACTTTGGCAACAGAGGTGGTAGAATGCATTGGCAGAAATTTAGCGGTGTGGAAGAAAATTTTTTGCAAAGACGTTATGGTGTGAGCTTGGGAAGACGTTATGTTCTAGCAGCAGCAAGCGTAGTTTTGTGTGGTGTATTAGGTTGTTCCCAGGTCAATAATACGAGTGCATTTGCCCAATCTGGGCAGCCTCAGCGAGAGTTACCATTACCCAAAAAAACAGTGAATTCTGAGACAAAAATTGTTGATGCTAATAATAGGTTTGGCTTCAAGTTATTTTCAGAAATTCAAAAAAGCGATAGTTATAAAAAGAACGTTTTTATCTCGCCTTCGAGTGTTGCGATCGCTTTAGCTATGACCTACAATGGCGCTAGCGGTTCGACTCAACAAGCAATGGCCAAAACCCTAGAATTACAGGGGATGAGTCTTCAAGAGATTAACTCTGCTTACGCTTCATTAAAGCAACTTTTAGAAAATCCAGATAGCAAAGTACAATTAACTATTGCTAACTCACTTTGGGCAAATCAAGATGTTAGATTTCAACCAGATTTTCTCCAAATAACTCAGGATTTCTTTAAAGCCAAAGTTACTAATTTAAACTTTAAAGATCCTGCTGCACCTAACACTATTAATAATTGGGTCAAGGAAAATACTCGCGGTAAAATTAACCAAATTGTTGAGACAATCGAGCCAAATCAAGTACTGTTTCTCATCAATGCCATATATTTTAAAGGTAGTTGGAGCAATGAATTTGATAAAAAACAAACTGCACCTCACCCATTTTATCTGACATCTGGACAGCAAAAACAACATCCAATGATGTCCCAAAAAGGTGATTACAGATATTATGAAAACGAGCAGTTTCAAGCAGTTAGTTTACCTTATGGTACAGATGGTAAAGTGAGTTTTTATATCTTCTTGCCCAAGAAGAACTCTAACCTCAAAGCTTTCCACCAAAACTTAAATTTTGAGAGATGGGAGAAATGGATGACTCAGTTCAAAAAAAGAGCCGGGTTTATCCGCTTACCCCGCTTCAAAACAGACTATGATATTACGCTTAACGATACTTTAAAAGCTCTGGGTATGGAGGAAGCTTTTAGCAGAAAAGCTAACTTTTCTGGAATGGGGAAAAATTTTGCCATCAGCCAAGTTAAGCACAAGACTTTTGTGGAAGTCAATGAAGAAGGCACAGAAGCCGCTGCGGCTACTTCAGTAGGCATGGAGTTAACATCTTTTCAACCAAAACCAGAGCCATTCAAAATGATTGTTGATCGCCCCTTCTTCTGTGCCATCAGAGATAATCAGACAGGAAATATTCTATTTATGGGTTCAATTGTTGAGCCGGAGTAGGGAATTGGCAAGAGGCGGAGGGGCAGAGTACGCTTTGCAAGGGGGAGATCTATGTGTAACTTTCCCCCTGCTCCCTGCTCCCTTGCCTGCACTAAGGTAACGTGGCTTCAGAGATGCTCAAAGGGTTTTTAGCGTCAACTTTTGGTGATTCATCTGTTGTAACGGGTGCAGTTATTTCCTCACTTGTGTTAACGCCTGTCTCGCTACTTAAAGATACAGGACGTAGAGCGCTTAAAGCAGTCTTAATCACAACAGCAGTTGGCACAGCCACAATCACACCCAAAAGGCCGCCGATTCTGGCTCCTGTTAAGACCGAAATTAATATCCAAACAGGGTTTAAACCAGTAAAACTACCTAAAATTCTGGGAGCTATCAAGTTTTCGAGAATTTGCTGTACAATCACCGCCGCTACCAACACTCTTATCCCCATGGAAAAATCTTGTAGTGCTACCAACAGGGTAGTTAAAGCAATACCCACAGAACCGCCAAACGGCACAAGAGCCATAATGCCAATCGTTAAGCCAAATAGCAAACCAAATGGTACTTTCAGCCACAAGAAGGAAGGAATTAAGGCTGATGCCATGCAAGTAGATAAAATCAGCTGAGTAATAAAGAAATTTTGAAAACTCAGGCGCACTGTTTTGGAAAAAGGATCTCGAAATTTAGTGGGTAGCCATTCTACTAAACTTTCCCAGAGTTCATCTCCATGTTGCAAAAGATAAAAAGTTAAAACCATCGTCAACAGAAAATCTAGCAGGCTAGTGACTGTAACTACCGCCAAATTTAAAACTTGTCCGGCGATCGCTTGTAGTTGCCCCTTGACGCGATCGTTAATTTGTACTACCAAAGCATCAAGGTTAATCGGTAAACCAAAAGTCTCGACTTTCTCATTTAATATCATTAACTGAGAGCGTCCAGAGTCAATCAACTCTGGCAAGCGAGCCACCAATTGCTGAGCTTGAGTCAAAGCCAGTGGAAACAGGGTAAGACCCAAAGCCAATAAAATTGACAAAGCTAGCAAAAATACTAAAATAGCGACTTGCTCTCGCCTAGCACCGTGATACTCCATCCAACTGACGGGGTAGTTAAGCAGAAATGCCAGCACTGAGGCTCCGACTAAAATGACTATCAAAGAATGGAAATAATGGAAAATTGCCGAAAATGCCCATCCATTAAGAACTAGCAGCGGAGCGAACAGTGCGATCGCTCCGATTCGAGCTATCGGTGTGAGTGTCTGCCACCAGTCGAGAAGCTTGCGTGTCTGCATTTTGAGCTGATTGCGGGATAGAACTAAATTCTTCTTTACAGCCTATTATCTCTGACTATATGATTCTGTTTCATCCTTCTAGTTTAGGAGTTACACTAACCCAAATGGATAATATTGAAGAAATGGGGAATGAGGAATGGGGAATGAGGACGCGGGGACACGGGGATGTGGGGACACGGGGACGCGGGGATGTGGGGACGCGGGGACAGAGGAACATGAAGAAGAAAATTCTCAATTCCCAATTCCCAAAACACAGCTACTTCTATATTTGATTCCGATCATTGGCTTTTTTCCTTCGCTGTGGACTCTCTACCGTCGGCGGGGAAGTCGGGAACAACTTAACATCAGTCGTCTGTCAATTACCTTAGCGCTAACTTGGCTATTGGGATACTTTTTACTAGGAACCGGAGCAGCAACTTCAGATTTTTTCACACTGCGTGTATTCGTTCTCAATAGCTTTCTGACTTCTGGTTATTTTTTAGTAAGTGTTTGGTTGATGTTTCGCCTCATCCAAGGCAAGTCTAAGCGTTTACCGGGGTTTAGCAGTTTTGCTCAAAGAATACTTAGTAAGTACTTAGCCTAATTTATCTAAATCAAAAGTGGTCGGTATTCTTACTCGCTTATTAATAAATTACGGGTTATTTACCTACCAACCTGGTCAAATCGAGTTTATTATTGCCATACTTCAAGTAATACATATTTTATTTTGCCCAAACAAAGATAAATGCTGTTATAAGTGTTGTGGTCGCTACAACAGTGAAAAATTCAGCATCGATAATCAAGAATTAGCTATTATGAATTGAACTGTTTGTATATTTTTTAACCTGTAATTTTACTTAGTTTTTTCAGTTTAAGTGTGAGGAAGTCTGTGACCAGTCAAAGAACTTCGGCGGAAGGAAACCATTCGGGAAAAGCCTCTAAAGTCAACGGCAAAAATTCTCAGAACTCAAAATCAGGGCGTTGGCTATGGTTTTGGGTGGGTATGAGCGGAATTGCAATGGTGTCAGCCACAGCAGGGGCGCTGTTGGCAGTATCGTTAACTAGTACCTCTTTACAACAAGCTCAGCTTAGCCCACAGGAAGAGGCAGTGTTTGATGGCGATCGCTTCTCTGGAGGTGGGTTGCGATTTTCGGAATTAACGCGTCCAGTTAATATTTTGGTGATGGGGATGAGCGTACTACCACCAGATGTTAACAACCCTCCCGCCGAAACCAAAAATCTCAGATACTTACCTCAAGTAAATTCTTTTGATGGTCTTGCCGATGTGATCCTCTTGGCCAAATTTGATCCAGAGACGAAAAAAATGGTCATGCTTTCTGTTCCTAGAGACACCCGTACAGAAATAGAGGGGCACGGAATCAAAAAGATTAATGCCGCTAATGTTGAGGGTGGGCCTGCTTTGAGTGCCAAGACCGTCAGTAATCTCTTGGGTGGAGTGGGAATTGATCGCTATGTTCGCATTAATGTTCTCGGAGTTGAGAAGCTAGTTAATGCCTTGGGTGGGGTAACAGTCTACGTTCCCAGAGATATGAAATATATAGATGAGTCCCAGCACTTATACATTAATTTGAAAGCTGGTAAGCATCATCTCAATGGCAATCAGGCACTGCAATTGCTACGTTTTCGGCGTGATGAGTTAGGAGATATTGGCCGAATTCAGCGCCAGCAGATGGTTATGCGTGCCTTGATGGAACAGGCCCTGAATTTAAATACATTACAGCGATTACCTGAAATTTTCAATGTAGTAAAAGAAAATATCGACACCAACATGACTGGTGAAGAGTTAGCAGCTTTATTACGTTTTGCAAATGACGCTAATAAATCCAAAAAGATTCAGCAGTTATTACTGCCGGGTAACTTTAGTGACCCAGGCAAGTATGATGCAAGCTACTGGTTGCCCAACGATGATGGTATTGCCAAACTTATGGCCCAACATTTTGATTTGGAATCAGAACAAGGACAGCAAATAACTGATCCGGCATCTTTGCGAGTTGCAATTCAAGATAGCACAGGTGGCGATCGCTCCAACCTCAGACCATTGATTAGAGCCTTAGAAAAAGCTGGATATCGCAATATCTATGTGTCTAAACCTTGGAATGAGCCTTTAGAGGTAACTCACATTGTCGCTCAACAAGGAGATGGCAACAGTGCTGAATCCATTCGCGATACTTTAGGATTTGGGGAAGTGCGAGTAGAAAGTACTGGTAATCTCGGCTCAGATATTAGTATCCAAGTAGGTCAAGATTGGTTACGACAAAAAGAACTGTTGGAGAAATCTGCTAATCCTTAAGCGATGTTGCTTGGGAATGGGGAATTGGGAACTTGTACTGAGCAAAGTCGTTCGCGTAGCGTCTCCGACAGGAGAAGTATGGGGAATGGGAAATTATCTTTTTCCCCAGTTTCCCCAGCCTTCCCATCTCCTTGATTGGTGAGCGAAGTCGAACCACATCCCCCCAAGTAAAGTCATCACCAGTAAAAAAGGCATTTATGCAAGCAACCAGTTAATAAAATAACCAACACTCAAACTGTAATGTTTGATTTCAAGTTACTTTGTCAATGAAACTCAATCTATGAGCAAGTGGGTTAATCTATCAGAATGGCAGCGATTGTTAAGTCCCGTATAATCTCTGAACCTGTTTATCTGTCAGGGGAATTTGCAGAGTTTATTACAAAATTGAAAAAAGCGATCGCCTTTTAAAACTTCTGCTAAAAGGCATGATAATAATACCATAACTTGTAATCCAGTCACTTTTGAAAATGTTATGAGTAATTGAAACTTTTCTGACACAAGCAGAGGTGGCTATTTAATAACGAAACTCTCTATTTACTGCCAAAAACTGATATTTACGATGTGTCAAAATAAAATATCAGTAAAACTACGGTCTTTATCTATGGTGTGGAATCCAGGACAGCAGTTATTTGGCGATCGCTACATCATCGAGAGAAAATTAGGCGAAGGTGGCATAGGTATAACCTATCTGGCGAAAAATCGACGCGACCAGTTGCGAGTCATCAAAACCCTCAGAGAACAAATCCTCAATCATCCTGACTGGATATCACATCAAGATAAATTACGGCAAGACTTTCAAGATGAAGCTTTTCGACTGGCTTTGTGTCACCATCCTCATATTGTACAGGTAGAAAATGCCTTTGATGAAGGTAATTTTCCCTGCATGGTGATGGAGTATATCGAAGGCGAAGATTTAGGGAAGCTGATAACTGAAAAAGGAGCATTACCAGAAGCCGAAGCACTGCAATATATTAGGCAAATTGGCGAAGCTTTAACTGTAGTTCATGATCGCGGCTTACTACATCGGGATTTAAAGCCGAGTAATATTATGATGCGTGCGGGTAAACCAGAGGCCGTACTAATTGACTTTGGTCTTGCTAGACAATTTATTGCCGGTGCAGTTTTACAGCATACAGAGAGTGTTACTCATGGTTATGCGCCTCCAGAACAGTATGCACCTAATGCCGAACGGGGAGAATATATTGATGTTTACGCCTTAGCCGCCACGTTGTACTCTTTGCTGAGTGGAGAATTGCCGATGCCAGCGCCAGCTAGACTGCAAAATTTTACCATGCGATCGCCTAAAGAATTGAATTCGAGTGTAGGCGATCGGGTGAATGAGGCAGTTATGAGGGGAATGGCGTTAAATTACAAGTTTCGTCCCCAATCGGTGCAGGAATGGTTAGATTTATTGGATGCGGGGATAGTAGCATCAACACAACCTGTAACATCTCCTCCCTACACGCCCCCATCTTGGGAATGCGTTCACAAGATTCTGGGGATTTCTGGAAAGATAGCCCTTAGCCCCAAGGAAGATATCTTAGCAAGTGTAGCAGATTCAGTAATTCACTTGTTTTCATCAACTACATTTCAACTTATCCGCACCCTTCCGAAGGAAGGCTACGCGAACACTGGTCATTCTTCCCATATTTATTCCGTTGCCTTCAATAGTAATGGACAAATTCTGGCTAGGAGTAGCTCGGACAACACTATCAAACTATGGGAAGTGGCAACTGGTAGAGAAATTCGCACCCTAAAAGGTCATTCTTCCCATGTTTATTCCGTCGCCTTCAATAGTGATGGGCAAATTCTGGCTAGCAGTAGTCATGATCAAACTATTAAACTATGGGAAGTGCAAACAGGTAGAGAAATTCGTACCCTCGCTGCTCATTCCTACTATAGTAATCCGATCGCCTTTAGTAGTGATGGGCAACTTCTAGCTAGTGGTAGTTATTACTACACGATTAAACTATGGGAAGTAGCAACTGGTAGACAAATTTGTACCCTTAGTGGTCATTCTGGCTGGGTTAATTGCATCGCCTTTAGTAGCGATGGGCGAATTCTGGCTACTGGTAGTCATGACAACACTATTAAACTGTGGGAAATGGAAACATGTACGGAAATTCGCACTCTCATTGGTCATTCCGGTTGGGTTAATTCCATTACCTTCAATAGTGATGGGCGAATTCTGGTTAGTGGTAGTCATGACAAAACTATCAAAGTATGGGAAGTGCAAACAGCTAAAGAAATTCGCACTCTCACTGGTCATTCTCGGTCAGTTAGTTCCGTAGCCTTCAGTTGTGATGAGCAAGTTTTGGCTAGTGGTAGTGATGCCAGTATCAAACTTTGGCAAGTAGCTACAGGTAAGGAAATTCGCACTCTCACTGGTCATTCTCGATCAGTTAGTTCCGTAGCCTTCATTGATGATCAACAAATTCTGGCTATTAGTAGTGGTGCCAGTATCAAGCTGTGGTCTATAGCAACCAATAGAGAAATTTACACTTTCACTGGTCATTCCCTGTCAGTTACTTCTGTCGCTTTTACTAGCGATGGGCAAATACTGGCTACTGGTAGTAACGACAAGACTATCAAACTGTGGAATGTGCAAACGGGTAAAGAAATTCGCACCCTAAAAGGTCATTCTGACAGGGTTTTTTCTGTTGCTTTTACTAGTGATGGGCAAATACTGGCTAGTGGTAGTTCTGATAAAACTATCAAGCTGTGGAATGTGCAAACGGGTAGAGAAATTCGCACCCTAAAAGGTCATTCTAGTGGAGTTGAATCTGTCATCATCAGTAGTGATGAGCAAATTTTGGCTAGTGGTAGTAGTGACAAAACTATCAAACTGTGGAATGTGCAAACAGGCACAGAAATTCTTACCCTAAAAGGTCATTCCGGCTGGGTTAATTGCATCACCATTAGTAGTGATGGGCAAATGCTGGCTAGTGGTAGTAGTGACAAAACTATCAAACTATGGAATGTGCAAACAGGCACAGAAATTCTTACCCTAAAAGGTCATTCCGAACGAGTTACACATATCACTTTTAGTAATAATGGGCAAATACTGGCTAGTGGTAGTTCTGATAAAACTATCAAATTATGGCAAATGACAACAGGTGCAACAATTTCCACTCTCAGTCATTTTGACTCAGTTCATTCCATCGCCTTTAGCCTCGATGGAAATTGGCTGGCTGCTGGTGATGGTAGCGGAAATATCAAAATTTGGCGACGCAGCTAGTTGTGTAATAACAGCGTCAAAATAGTAAATAGAATTTGCAAACAATCTGATGTTAAAAAAATGCTAGAAATAACCAAAAATTACGTAATGGATGAAAATCAGCAACTTATTACTGTACAAATTACTATAGCTGACTGTATGCAAGATAATTAATGATTTTGAAGAAAGATGATGTCATCTATCAACAAATTATTCAGATTGCCAGGAATTACGGAATTTTTGATTGTATTCTTTGTGCCAGAGCCATGAAAAAATTTTTAGTATCACAAGGAGTTCATGGTAAGCACATTAAATTGGATACAGGCTCACAAGATCCAATCTACGGCAGAATCTATGATGATAGTATTGGAGAATTGATTGCTACCACTGGCCATCATGAAGGTATTCTCATTGAAATAGATAGTATTGAAGTTGTCTTTGATAACATCCACTATCAAGGAATTACTAGATTGCATTGGATGCAAAATCTCTATTCACCCATTCTAGATATAGGGAAAGAATTTCAAATAACCGAAATTTACTTTTGAATCAAGCCATTAAGTGAGTTGAGTATGGATAATCTATACGATTTACTACAAAAGATAAAAAAAAGACCTGCAATGTATCTAGGCAGACATTCCATCTTCAATCTTCAGGCATTTTTGGATGGATACTATTTTGCTCGGCGCGAACTTGGTATACCTTTAACCGAACAAGAGAGCGAGTTTCAAAAATTTTTACAATGGATTAGAGAAAAATTTCAGGTTGAAACTGGACAATTATGGGCAAGTATCATTCTCTTTAATTCTGCGGATGAACGAAGTGCAGTAGACAGATTTTTTAGCTTATTTGAAGAATTCATTAATCAGCAGCCAAATATTATAGATAATAACCAAGTGGAAAAGCTGCGAAAGTAATCAATAAAAATAATGATGAACACGCGATTAGTTGATTCACTAGTACAAATTATTGAATCTCTCACTCTAGAAGAGCGCATCTTTTTACAACAGCGACTAAGCAACCAGCCAATTCAAGTGACAGTCGGTGTCTGCGGTGGACAGCCGCGCATTCGCAACACGCGCATCCCTGTATGGACGCTAGTGGCTTTTCGCCAACAGGGAGCAGATGAAGAAGAGTTACTGCGAAACTATCCTACCCTAACCCATAATGATCTACAAGCTGCCTGGACTTATTATGAACAGCACCAAGAACAATTAGATCGAGCAATCATCACCTTCACTGAGGATGATGATGGTTAAGCTTTACTCTAATGAGAATTTTCCTATGGATATAGTCAGAGAACTGCGGCAGTTAGGCTACGATGTCCTCACTTCCTACGAAGCAGGACAAGCAAATCAAGGTATCCCTGATGAGGAAGTTCTAATTTTTGCGACACAAAACCAGCGAATTGTCATCACTCTTAACCGTGACGACTTTATTGCTTTACATAATAGCGGCATTGCTCACAACGGCATCATTATCTGCAAAACTGATAGAGACTATTTAGGACAAACTCAAACTCTCCACGCCTACTTACAAGATATTAAGTCACAAAGTCTTACTTGGGCGATCGCACTGCAAAATCGCCTGATTCGCGTCAAAAAGCAGAACCAACCCAAATCCAGCCGACAAGTTTTCGTTATTCAAGAATACCTATAATATAAGCAAAAAGGCATGAGAAGAACATCATGCCTTGTAATCAGTCACATTTTAAAATGTCATTTATTTATTAATGTTTTGCTGTGGCGTCATCTACCAATTATCAGCTGTGCCTTCTTTGTAAGGATCGCCTGTAAAAGGTTGTACGCCTATCGAAGGATAAGCATCATCAGTAGGGCCAAAAATCCGCATTACGGCTTCAGAAATATACTGAGTTACACGAGCAATGATTCTGGAAATAGCCATAATATTAAGACTCCTTTTTTTGAGTCGCTTTAATTGTGATGTTTATACTCTAATTCTGATATTCTTCACTCGCTCTACTTCTCAATATATTGAGAATATCTGCAATAGTTTTTCAGATATGTTTGCAATACTTCAACTTGTTCACTACTCTAACTTTTCCCTTTGACTCTAATTGTAACTTAATTAGGGAATAGGGAATAGGGAATAGGGGACAAATTTGCTTGAAACTCCGAAACGGATCGCTATATCGATGTAATTCCCTTTAATTTATCGAAAAATGTAAAGGTTTAAAAACTTGCCACCACTTGTGGGCGACTTAGTTATTACTATTATTCCCCATTCTCCATTATTTATAGAAAACTATTAAAATATGTTAAATAATTAATAAACACAATATTAATCCAACCGTAAATACCATGTATCTCAACAATATACTAACTAGTTTTTTTGATAGTTGACATTATTTATGGTGAATATTACCATAAATAGAAGAAGCATTCTTGTAAGGGAGTTCTGATGACAACTTTTTCAGATTTAGGCTATGTACATACCAATACTCAGCAACTGCAAAGTTACCCCACTCAAGAACTGAACCTCTGTGCGGATGACTACAGCTTACTGACTGACCTTTACCAATTGACGATGGCGGCTTGTTACACAGGTGAAGGTATAGAACAACGCAAGGCAAGCTTTGAGTTGTTTGTCAGGCGGTTGCCAGAGGATTTTGGTTATTTAATTGCCATGGGGCTAGCGCAAGCGTTGGAATATTTGACAAAATTCCGTTTTAGTTCTGCTCAGATTGCAGCTTTGCAGGCGACGGGAATTTTTGCTCAGGCGGGCGATCGCTTTTGGTCACTGTTAGCCCAGGGGCGTTTTACCGGGGATGTTTGGGCAGTACCTGAAGGCACAGCAGTGTTTGCCAATCAACCTTTGTTACGGATAGAAGCACCTCTTTGGCAAGCACAGCTCGTAGAAACTTATTTATTAAATACTATTAATTACCAAACTTTAATTGCAAGTAGGGCAGCAAGGTTACGCGATGTTGCAGGAGAGCAAGCAACACTCCTGGAATTTGGTACTAGAAGGGCATTTAGTCCTCAAGCCTCATTGTGGGCGGCGCGGGCGGCTTTGGCAGGTGGTTTGGATGCCACTTCAAATGTGTTAGCAGCGCTACAACTAGGACAGCTACCAAGTGGTACGATGGCTCACGCTCTGGTGATGGCACTATCAGCAATCGAAGGCTCTGAAGAGCGGGCATTTAGCGCGTTTCATCGATATTTTCCGGGTGCGCCATTGTTGATTGATACATACGATACGGTTGCTGCTGCCCAACGCTTAGCTCAAAAAGTAAATTCTGGGGAAATTAAATTAACTGGTGTCAGATTAGACTCAGGAGATTTAGTTAGCTTATCTAAACAGGTGCGATCGCTCCTTCCCAATGTACCCATTTTTGCTAGTGGTGACTTAGACGAGTGGGAAATTGCCAGGCTAAAAGCAGCACAGGCCGAGATTGATGGTTATGGATTGGGAACAAAACTAGTCACGGGTTCACCTGTAAATGGAGTTTACAAACTTGTAGAAATAGATGGCATCCCAGTCATGAAAAACTCAAGTGGGAAAGGCACATATCCAGGGCGTAAGCAGATTTTTCGCTCATTGACATCGGGAGGTAAGTTAAAGACAGACAGGTTGGGATTGGTAGATGAAAATTTTCTGGAAGCAAAACCCTTATTGCAGTTAGTAATGCAAGAAGGTAAGCAAATACAACCACCAGAAACTTTGACAGCAATTCGCCAACGTACCGCCATCTCAGTTGCTAGTTTGCCACAACAGACGCGGCGTTTAGATCATCCTGTTGGGGTGTATGTTGAGATTTCGGAAGGATTACGGGTGTTGACTGAGGAGACTAAAAAACGAATCAAAAGCACAAAGCAAGTATGAAAAGTTCTTTACCCATTCCCCATACTTCTCCTGTCAAAGACGCTACGCGTAGCTTGCAGGGGTACGACTTTGCTCAGTACAAGTTCCCAATTCCCCAGTCAGAGGTAAATGATGAGGATTGCTTTGTTTGGTACTAGTGCCGATCCACCAACTGCTGGACATCAGGCGATTCTGAGTTGGTTGTCTGAGTTTTATGATTACGTAGCGGTTTGGGCAGCAGATAACCCGTTTAAGTCACATCAAACGCCTTTGTCACATCGGGCGGCAATGCTGCAACTTTTGATTAATGATATAGACGCACCACAGCACAACATTGCTTTAGAGCAAAAATTGAGTAACTTTAGAACACTGGAAACAGTGGAGAAAGCGAAACTACATTGGGGTACAAATGCTGATTTGACATTAGTTATCGGTTCAGATTTACTCGAACAATTGCCGCGTTGGTATCATATTGAAGATTTGTTACAGCAAGTGCAATTATTGATTGTGCCACGACCGGGATATGCAATAGATAAATCTAGTTTGGAGGCAGTGGAAAAACAGGGAGGGAAAATTGCGATCGCCGCTATTACGGGTTTGGATATTTCCTCAACGGCGTATCGCGAACATGGAAATCCTGAAGCCCTTACCCCTCCTGTAGTCGCTTATATTAATCAACAGCATTTGTACAAATGCCAGAACGCAACTCAAAAAAAATTTCAACTCCGTTAAATCAACAACCTTTGGCTGATTTCAAGGTAGGTGTTGACAATGTAATTTTTTCTGTAGATACCGCACAAAATCGGCTGTTAGTTTTATTAGTAATGCGACAGCAAGAACCATTTTTAAATTCTTGGAGTCTTCCCGGTACTTTGGTACGTCCGGGAGAATCTTTAGAGGATGCCGCTTATCGAATTATGGCGGAGAAAATAAAGGTGAACAATCTTTATTTGGAACAACTATATACTTTTGGTGGGCCAAATCGTGATCCACGGGAAGCAAGGGATAGCTATGGTGTGCGTTATTTATCAGTTAGTTACTTTGCCTTGGTGCGGTTTGAGGAAGCAGAATTAATTGCTGATCGCGTCACTGGCATAGCTTGGTATCCAGTCAAACAAGTGCCGCAATTAGCTTTTGATCATAACGAAATTCTGGCGTATGGGCACAGACGTTTACGCAATAAATTGGAGTATAGCCCAGTTGCTTTTGAAGTTTTGCCAGAAACTTTTACCTTGAATGATTTATATCAGTTATACACCACAGTTTTAGGTGAAAATTTTTCCGATTATTCTAATTTTCGGGCGCGTCTACTCAAGTTAGGTTTCTTATGTGATACCGGCATTAAAGTATCACGAGGAGCAGGACGACCGGCTAGTTTATATAAGTTTGATGCTGTGGCTTTTGCACCCTTCAAAGATAAACCATTAGTGTTTATTTAACTAATTGCTACGTACAGTTAAAAGCCAAAATTAATTGCTTTTGACTAATGACAACTTGCCCCATAGCGTACCCTACGGGATCTTGCTACGCGTAGCATCTTTGCCAGGAAAAGGGATGACCAATGACTAATAACCAATAATTAATGATTAAACAAAATGAAAATTGCGATCGCTCAAATTAATCCTACTATCGGTGACTTACCTGGAAATGCTCAGATCATCTTAGCAGCAGCACATCGGGCGGTAGCCCAAGGCACACGTTTGCTGTTAACACCAGAACTATCTTTGTGTGGCTATCCACCACGGGATTTGTTATTTAATCCCAGTTTTGTTGAAGCAATGGGCATGACATTGCAACAATTAGCTCGCGATTTACCGCCTAATTTAGCTGTGTTGGTTGGCACTGTAGAACAGAATCTCAAAGCCCATGTTACTGGTGGCAAAAGTTTATTTAATAGCATTGCTTTGTTAGAGAAAGGCAAAGTTAAGCAATTCTTTCATAAGCGACTTTTGCCCACTTACGATGTATTTGATGAAAATCGTTATTTTGAACCAGGGTTACAAGCTAATTATTTCACCTTAGATAACATCCATATTGGTGTTACTATTTGCGAAGATTTGTGGAATGATGAAGAATTCTGGGGTAAACGTAGTTACGCCACAAATCCCATCGCTGATTTAGCAATTTTGGGTGTAGATTTAATTGTTAATTTATCTGCCTCGCCTTACAGTTTTGGTAAGCAGCGGTTTCGTGAAGCCATGCTCAGACATAGTGCGATGCGTTTTCAACAACCCGTAATTTATGCTAACCAAGTTGGGGGGAATGATGACCTAATTTTTGATGGTTTTAGTTTTGCCTTGAATCGTCAAGGTGAAATTAGGTGTCGTGGCCGTGGTTTTGAAAGTGACTTGGTGATCATTGAATTTGATGAAGCGCAACGAGATTTAAAGTTAGGTTCTGTTGCACCTGCATATGAAACTGAAGATGAGGAAATCTGGCACGCTTTGGTTTTGGGTGTGCGGGATTATGCACGCAAATGTCACTTTTCTAAAGTAGTGCTGGGTTTAAGTGGTGGTATTGACTCTGCATTGGTTGCAGCGATCGCCACAGCTGCTCTTGGTAAAGAAAATGTCTTGGGTGTACTAATGCCTTCGCCTTACAGTTCAGAGCATTCTATCGGCGATGCTTTGGCTTTAGGTGAAAATTTAGGGATTAAAACCACTACTATCCCGATTGGCGACTTAATGCAAGGCTTTGACCGCAGCTTAGCAGATTTGTTTGGAGATACTGAGTTTGGATTAGCAGAAGAAAATATCCAATCCCGAATTAGGGGTAATTTATTAATGGCGATCGCCAATAAATTCGGTTATCTGCTACTATCAACCGGCAATAAATCAGAAATCGCAGTTGGTTACTGTACCCTCTACGGTGACATGAACGGTGGGTTAGCAGTGATTGCAGATGTACCCAAAACTCGCGTTTATTCACTTTGCGATTGGTTAAATAGCAATGGTGAAGTCATCCCGCAGAACATCATCACCAAAGCACCCAGCGCCGAACTTAAACCAGGTCAATTAGACCAAGACTCGCTACCACCATACGATATTTTAGACGATATCTTGCAGCGTCTGATTCACAACCACCAATCAGCTGTACAAATCGCCGCCGCAGGACACGATCCTGTGATTGTAGACCGAGTTATCCAGATGGTTGCGCGCGCAGAATTTAAACGGCGACAAGCACCTCCGGGCTTAAAAATTACTGACCGCGCCTTCGGCACTGGTTGGCGAATGCCAATCGCTAGTAACTGGGTAGCAGTTAAAAATGCTTACCAAACTAAAGCCTTTGCTATACCCACTTTAGTCTGTTGGGATGGACAAGATGCTCATCCGCGAATCAAATAAGAGACTAGAGATTGGGAAGCCCCACTAATTGTAGTCTTTTACACCCTAATTTGTTGACAATTCCTCGGCTAAAAACCGGGGATTTTTTATTAGACCTCTTGCAAAAGTCGGATACTCGCCAGAAAATAAATTTTCTGGCT